>CANLGS010000538.1 GCA_947490035.1 Gemmataceae bacterium | reverse complement strand
GTGGAGCCCGTTGTTGACGATGACGTTGTTCTCGACCACCCGGAAGAACCCCTCGCGGTTCTTCAGCCCGCCTCGGAGGCAGAGGTTGTTGTAGAGGTGGTAGTTCGACGAGCCGTCGTCGAGGTCGATGTCCCAGCCGTGGTCGCACCGCCACCGGTTGTTGCGGATGACGGTCGTCTTGCCGGCGTCCAGAAGCGGCAGCTCCTTCTGCGCGTCCCAGGTCTTGTCGTCGTTCAGGTTCAGGCCCTTGAGGTCCCAGAAGCGGTCCCGCCCCCACGAGTTGAAGGAGCCGTGGTCGCCCGTCTCCTTGACCGTGTCGAAGACGTCGCAGAACTCGATGACGTGCCCGCCCCAGCACCCGTCGCCGATGTTGATGCCCGCCCGCGGCACGTCGTACAGCGAGCAGTGCCGCACGGTGACGCCCTGCGCGAGTTCGATCTGCACCGGGGCCGTCTGCTTTTCGACGCGGCCCGTGAGGTAGATCAGGCACTCGTCCACCAGGCAGTCGGCGGGGTAGTTGGGGGTCTTCGGCCCCGGCTTGCGGTCGAGCGTCTCGAACGTCTGCGAGCGGTCCTTCCAGTCCCGCGGCACCCGGGCCGCGTCGCGGTCGCCGACGAACGCCACGCCGTTGCCCCCGGCCCGGGCGATGTGGCAGCCGCGAACGATCAGGCGCCGGTTGTAGTTGTTCACGAACACGGCGTTGCCGCCGACCTGGTCGATGAAGCTGTCCTCCAGAGCGCAGTCCTCGGTGCCGGTGTAGAACACGGCCCCGCCGCGGTAGGTGGTCCAGTCACTGCGGACCAGCGGTTCCTTGTTGTCCATGAACGTTCGCGCCGCGTGGCGGAACGTCAGCCCGGTCAGGGTCACGAACCGGACCGGCGTCTCGGCCGTCCCGCGGAACTCGACGAGGTGCCGGAGGCGCACGGCCTCGACGTCCGCGGTCGCCAGTTGCACACCGGCCGGCGGGTAGAAGTACAGCGTGTTCGCTTTGTGATCGAGGAACCACTCGCCCGGGGCGTCCAGTTCCTCGAAAATGTTTTCCACGAAGCGGTAGCGGCCGTGCATCGCCGAGGGCCGGTTGTTCTGCCACCCGCCCTCGTAAGTGACGGTCCCGTCGTCCTTCTTGCCGGTGATGACGAAGTGGTACCCGCCCCACTCGCTGGCGTGCATCGCGTGGATGAAGCCGCCGCGCGGGTCGGCCCAGCGCTTGACCCGGGCGGGGCTCAGGGCGTCGGCCGCGAAGCCGTTGTAGATCCGCTCGTCCGGGTTGAAGTTCGGGTACCGCGCGAGGTGCTGCCGGGTTCCGTTGACGAACAACTGATCGGTGGTCAACCCGTCCGGCACCTTGGCTTTGCTGATGCCGTCGCGGAACGCCTCCCACTTCAGGTTCAGCTTCACCCCGCCGCTGATCACCGGAGTTTCCTTTTCGAAGGCCCGGTAGACGACCGGCGCCTCCTTCGTGCCCGAATCCTGCGGCTCGAAGACCAGCGGTTTGGCCAGGTAGTGCGTGCCGCCGCGCAGGAAGACGGTGACCGGCTGGCCCTGAGCCCGCACCTGGCGGGCGGCGACCTGCGCCCGGTGGAGCGTGGCGAACGGCTGGTCCTGGCTGCCCGATTTCGCGTCGTCGCCGTT
This sequence comes from Gemmataceae bacterium, assembly GCA_947490035.1. Classification (GTDB taxonomy): domain Bacteria; phylum Planctomycetota; class Planctomycetia; order Gemmatales; family Gemmataceae; genus Gemmata. The sequence continues at coordinate 2,395 of CANLGS010000538.1, read as the reverse complement.
GGGCGCGACGAAGAACTCGGCGGCCCGGAGCGGGGTCAGCGGCGCGAGCAGGGCGAGCACGATGACCGAGGTGACTCTCATGGAACGCTCCGCGTGCTGAGGGGTTTGTGTGTTCAATCGCTGTCGGCCCGACGCCGATCGGACGCCTATCTGGTCTCGAAAGACGACCCGAGGCGCAGCGGTGGCCGAGCTGCTTTGCGCCTCTGGCTGATCTCGGCCACGGTCCCGGGGGTTGTCATACGATACCCCGAAACCGTCGCGAGGGCATCCGGGCGTTCGCCGCCCGATCGGTTCCCACCTCGGCGAACCGGGTGACACCGCTCCCCGCTCCAGACACCACGAGACTCAGTTCATGACACCGCCGCTGGACGTGGATGCGTGCCGCCGTCGGTTCCCCGGTCTTACCCGGCACGTCAACGGGCGCCCGGCCGCGTTCCTCGACGGTCCTGGTGGGAGCCAGGTGCCCCAGTCGGTGATCGACGCGGTGGCCGACTGCCTCGCGCACCGCAACGCCAACGACGGCGGGGCCTTCGCCACGAGCCTGGCCGTCGGTGAAGTGGTCGATGCCGCGCGGGGTGCCGTCGCGGACCTGCTCGGCGCCGCGGACCCGGACGAGGTGGTGTTCGGGCTGAACATGACCACCCTGACGTTCGCCCTGAGCCGCGCGCTGGCTCGAACGTGGCGGCCCGGCGACGAAGTGGTGGTGACCCGTCTCGACCACGACGCGAACGTCACGCCCTGGGTTCTCGCAGCAGCCGACGCCGGCGCGACCGTGCGATACCTCGACATCGATCCGGCCGATTGCACCCTGCGCCTCGACCTCCTGCCGGACCTGCTCAACGAGCGAACTAAACTCGTCGCGGTCGGGCTGGCGTCGAACGCGGTCGGCACCGTGAACCCGGTCCGGGAGGTCGTCGCCGCCGCCCGGCGGGTGGGGGCGCTGGTGTTCGTGGACGCGGTGCACGCGGTCCCGCACCTGCTGGTCGATGTGGGCGCGCTGGGGGCCGACTTTCTGGCCTGCTCGCCCTACAAGTTCTTCGGCCCGCACGCTGGCGCCCTGTGGGGGCGGCGCGACCTGCTGGAGCGACTCCCGGCGTACAAGGTGCGCCCGGCCCCGGATTCCGGCCCGGGCCGGTGGATGACGGGTACCCCGAGTTTCGAGGCGATCGCCGGTACGCACGCAGCGGTGGAGTACCTCGCCGGCCTCGGGGGCGGGGGCGATCGCCGTGCCTCGCTGACGGCCGCGTACGCGGCGATCCGGGCGCACGAAACCGCGCTCGCGGCGCGGTTCCTCGACGGGCTCGCGCAACTCCCGGCGTGGCGCGTCTGGGGGATTACCGATCCGGGCCGGAGCGGCGACCGCGTCGCCACCTTCGGGCTGACGCACCGCGCCAAACCAGCGGCCGAGGTCGCGGCCACTCTCGGCGCACAGGGGCTGTTCGTGTGGTCCGGGAACTTTTACGCGGCGGGCCTGATCGAGCGACTCGGGTTGGCCCCGGCCGGCATGTTGCGGGTCGGGTTCCTTCATTACAACACCGCCGAGGAGGTCGATCGGGTGCTCGAGGCGCTCGCGACCGCTGCCGACTGAAGTGGCGAGTGCCGTCCCTGGACCTGTCTTCTTCAGTACCAACGGCATTGCCGCGCTGACGTTCCACGAAGTGCCGATCCGTGAGAAAGAGCAACTTCGAGTTTCTTCCCGGAACACCCGGAAATCATGACCCCAGCAACAACCGGAGCGGTGGAGAGCGATGAAAACGCAGCGGCCCGCGGGTAACAAGTCCTGGAAGCGGGGTGCCCGTGGGGAACGGCTATTCGTTCGCTTCGGTCGGGTTCACGAGTATTTCGTCCCTCGGCAAATGGCCCAAAACCTCGGGCACCTGTTGCGACGATTCCGTTGACCACTGCGTAACCCAGCAAAGCCATTTCGCTCTTTGTTCCCACTCACCCTCGAGACTCCTGAAATGTCGACCCGAACGATCGCGATTCTTCTCGGCCTTCTCGGGTTCGCTGGCACGTCGGACATCCGCGCAGCCGATCCCCGGAAGCTAGTGAAAGTGTTCGTCCTCGCCGGGCAATCGAACATGGAAGGGCAGGCGGTCGTGGACCTTGAGGGCAAGGACTACAACGACGGCAAGGGCACACTCAAAGCCCTGTTCAACGACCCGGCCAAGGCCGAACTCGTCAAGCAACTCAAGACCGAGAAGGGCGACTGGGCGGTTCGCGATGACGTCTGGGTGCGCTACCAGCGCGAGAAAGGTCCGCTCCTCGCCGGGCCGCTGGCACTGGGCTTCAGCGTGTACGGCGACAAGCACCACTTCGGGCCGGAGTTGCAGTTCGGTCACGTTCTCGGCGATCACTTCACCGAGCTGGAGTTCCCCACGAATAGTGGACAGTT
>CANLGS010000537.1 GCA_947490035.1 Gemmataceae bacterium | reverse complement strand
TAGTTGAGGTCGTCGCCGTCGTTCCACTTGGTTGTGTACACCGAGTGCTGGTAGGTTCGCGACTGGCAGATCGTGCGGATCAGCTTGCGCGTATCGAAGCCGCTGGCGATGAACTCTTGGGTCAAGCGTTCAAGCAACTTTGGGTTCGACGGCGGGTTGCCGGCACGGATGTCGTCCACCGGCTCGATGATGCCGACGCCGAGGAGATAGCTCCAGATGCGGTTCACGTAGCTCTTGGCGAAGTACTGGTTCTCCGGCGACGTGATCCACTTCGCGACCTGTACGCGCCGCGCTTCGGTGTCGAGTTTGCCGGTCGTCACCGGGTACGGGAAGCTGGCCTTCGCGTCCACGCCGGTGCGGTCGTGCTTGATCTCGCCGGCCTTCAGGTCGGTGATGACCTCGACGAGCGGCTTCGCGCCCTCGAACGCGGTGCCGCCGATCTTCTGCCCGCGGTACTTCGGGTCTTCCGTGCGGCCGACCTGCGCGAAGTACGCGGCCAGGCTGAAGTATTGGTCCTGCGTCCACTTCTCGAACGGGTGGTCGTGGCACTTGTTGCAGTTGAACCGCACCGCGAGGAACAACTGTGTGGTGTTCTCCATCACCGCGTCGGCGGTGCGGAGCGTCTTGTAGTACGCGGCCGGCGGGCTATCGACGTTCGACCCGGTCGCGGTGACGATCTGGTACGCGAACTTGTCGTAGGGCCGGTTCTCGGCGACCGCGTCGCGAATCCACGAGCGGAACGCTTTCGCGCCCACGCCGCCGAGGAACTTGCTGTTCACCATGAGCATGTCGGCCCACTTGTTCGACCAGTGTTCGACGAAGTCGTCACTGCCGACGAGCTTTTCGATCACCGCTTCGCGCTTGAGGCGCGACTCGCGCTTGTCCTCCACAAACGCACGAACCGCGTCGGAGGTCGGCGGTAGCCCGGTCAGGTCGAGGTGGACGCGGCGCAGGAACGCGGCGTCGTCGGCCAGTTCGCTCACCTGCACCTTCACCTTCTTGAGCTTCGCGTCAACAAGGTCGTCGATGTAGTTGTGAACGGGCCGCGGTTCCCACGCGAACCCGGTGCGGTCGCCCATGATGACGACGGTAGAAGCGGCGTATGCGCCCTCGTAGCGAGCGAGCATGGTCGCCTCGCCGCGGCGCGCGGTCGTCACCAGCCCGGCCTTATCGACGGTCGCCACGTCGGTGTTGCTGCTCTCCACGAACGTCTCGGCGGTCACGTCGCGCACGCGGCCGTCGGTGTAGGTCGCGATCGCGGCGAACTGCTGCTTCTGCCCGATGCGCGCGATCGACGGGTTCTTGGGGAAGATTTCGAGCGACTTGACGCGAACCGCGTCGAGGTCGAGCTTCACGCCCTGCGCGATCCACCGACGTACCAGTTCGTAGTTCGGGTCGTTGGCGATCATCGTGACGCCGCCCTGGTGCGGCACCGCGCCCGCGGGCTTGAGCAGCATGAGGCTCTTTTCCGGCGCGGCCCGGTTGAAGCGACGCCCTTCGAGGTCATCGGTGAGTGCGCGGTAGTCGTAGATCGAGTCGTACCCGCGGAGCGACAGCTTGAACCCGTTCTTGCCGGCCTGCGCGCCGTGGCAGGTGCCCGCGTTGCACCCGAGCTTGCCCAACACCGGTTGCACGTCGGTCACGAAGCTGACCGGCTTCTCTTCCGCGAAGTCCTTCACGCTCAGCGGCACCGTTTGGCTTACTCCCGCGAGTGACACCAGGATGTCACCGGTGCCGTCGGCGGTCGGCCGCACCAGCCCGACCGCGTTCACGGTCGCGGCCTTCGGCGCGGTGATCTTCGCGAGGCGCGTCGCGTCGAGCGCGTCGCCGTTGTCGAGCGTCGCGGTTACGAGCAGTTGCGAGTACGCGAACGGCCCGCTCAGTTCGACCTTCGTGGGGTGAACGACGAGCTTCGTGACCTTCGCCCCGTCGGGGAGCTTTTCTTGCGCGAACGCGGACGACGCGAACGCGACGAGGAGCGCGGCAGCGGCGTATCGGAAGAGGTTCATTGTGTTTCTCTGTGGAGCGCGGGCGTCCCGCCCGCTGTCTTTGTTTTGGTCTTGGGCGTGGCAGCCAGTGGAGTCGCGGAGGTGATGCGGGCGGGACGCCCGCGCTCCACGGAGACTACTTCTTCGGCAGCACTACAAAGCTGTGCAGCAGTTTGCCGGTAGCGGGGTCGTGGAGCCACACGGTGCCGTCGAAGCCGGCGGAGGCGATGAGCTTCCCCGCCGGGTGCCACGCGACCGCGTAGGCCGGGCCGGTCACCTTCTCGCACACCACCTTCGCGCCCGTGGCCGTGTCGTACACGCGGACTTCGCCCTTCCCGTCTAGACTGCTCACCGCAGCGAACTTGGCGCCGTCCGCGTTGAAAGCGACCGCCGAGATGCGGCCGGTCATCGCCTCGTACTCGCGAATCTTGTTCGCGTCGTCGCCGATCTCGCGCTTCACTTCGCGGTGCATCTTGTACAGGCGCGGCTTGCCGTCGGACCCGGCGATGACGACTTCGTCGTACACGTTCGGCTTCGCGCCGGCCGCGTCCTTGGGAATCACCTGCATCTTCTTTTCCTTCATCGGCCGGCGGTCCACGGTAATCAGCCCGCCCTTCAGCGCGCCGGGCGTGATGCTCGTCACGTTGTCCACGAACCGCTGCGTCGGCACTTCGGTGAGCTTCATGCTCATGTCGCGACCAACCGAAACGAGGTGCAAACCGTCTTGCGAGAAGACCGTGCCCAGCACCCAATCGGAGTGCGTGCCCATCTGGAGGATCTGCTTGCCGGTGGCGGCTTCTACCGCGCGAACGGTGTTGTCGGAGCAACCGAACGCGAGCGACTTGTTGTCCGGCGACCAACTCACTCCATAGAGCGTGTCGAAGGTTACCGGCGCGGAAACCAGCAGTTTCTCGTCGTCGGGGTTCCAGACTTGCACTTCACCAAAGCGACCGGGCGCGCCGCCAACCGCCGCGAGTTTCTTCCCATCTGGCGAGTAGGCGATGGACTGCACGCGCTCCGAAATGCCGATGAGCCGCGCCTGGAGCTTGAGCGATGCGGTGTCGTAGAGCAGCACTTCGTGGTATCCGGTGACCGCGAGCCGCGAGCCATCAGCGTTGAACGCGAGCGCGGTCACGACGGGCGGCGCGGAGTACTTCGGCGGGTTCGCCGCGTCCACCACGGCCGCCTTCGCGCTCGCGGGTGTGTCGTCGGTCGCGCCCTGGGTGATCCAGTCGGTAATCAACTTGATCTGGATCACGTTGAGCGGGTCGCGGTTCTTCGGCATCTCGGCCTTGCCGTTGTCGTGAACCTTGATCTGCTCGACGATGTGACTCATCGCCGGCTTGCCCGCGACGACGCCGGCCTTGCCGCGCTCGCCGGGCTTGAGCAGATCGGCGTGCGTGGTCATCACATACCCGCCAAGCGGCTTGGCGGGCTGGTGGCAGCCGTTGCAGTTCTGGGCGAAGATCGGCCGCACGTCCTTGTAGTAGCTCACCTTCGCCGGCTCTTCGGCGCGTGCGGCGCTGGAAAGCGCGAGGGCGGAGAGAGCGACAATCGCGTAACGAATCCGCATGGAAGCGAACCTCGCGGGAGGGAGCGAAGCGGGCCGGAGGTCGAAGTTGGGCAGGCAGGGATAGTGTAGCAGTCGGTGGGGCAGCCGTTCAACTGTGCAGTGCGAAATCTTGGGTTCAAAGCCGCTCGCGGCTTCGCAAGAGAGACCGACCGGCGCAAACCGCGTGACCCGTGGATGCACGGTCCGCAACGCGCTGAATCATTTTGGCGAAAAGGAGTTGCGAGCCAAACGACAGGCAGGTAATCTGCGCGTCAGGGCTGACCGGCGTGTATTCGGGCTGACCGGGCCGGTCAGCCCTAAGGCGCAACCTGTGTCAGGCTAATACCTAGATGACCGTTTCACAAGTTCGCCGCCAGTGGACTGGACAGTGATTCGATTGTTGGCATAAACTGCACCCTCGCCTGACCTGAAGGCCGCAGGATGCCGCCAATGCCCCGTCCGTTCGCGTCCACCGTGGTTCTTTCCGCCGAGC
>CANLGS010000536.1 GCA_947490035.1 Gemmataceae bacterium | reverse complement strand
GCGGGTGTCGAGTCGCAGAGTCGGCCACCCGCTCGTGGTGAAGGGAGCGGGTGTCGAGTCGCAGAGTCGGCCGCCCGCTCCCTTACGGTCGCGGTTCACCGGTTATTTCAACCAAACGACGCGGGCGCCGGTGGCGAAGACGGCGGCGTCGGCGTCGAACCACGCGCTCACGGCCGGGCCGCGAGCCGGGATGTCGTGGCGGGCCACCTGCTTTCCCGTTTCCGGGTCGAACAGCAGCACCGGCACCACGCGATCGACCCACGCATCATACAACGTCGCCGCGAGTCCGGGGAGACGCCACACGTGCGGGTCCGCTTTGAAGGATCGCACCAGCCGCGCGAACACCGCGTCCGTCGGCTCGTGCGGGATGGCCTGCGCGGGGTACGCGATCACGCACGTCTTGCCGGCGCGAACCACCCAGCCGCCGGGCGCCGGGGGCAGGTCCGCGGTCCACGCGGGCTTGCCCTTGTCCAGCGTCAGCGCGAGCAACTTGTTCGCGGCCGGCACGTAGACGTGTGTCGCGTCCGCGTCCGCGTCCGCGGCCGACAGGTCGATGCGGTCGGCGTCCGCGAACGCCGACCACACGAGTTTGCCGTCCGCGGCGTTGAGGCGCTCGACCTCGACGCCGTGGTCGCGGCGCACCGCGACGAGCAGCACATCGGCCCACGCGCGCACCTGCGGCGGGTCGCCCGCGAGGCCGTTCTCGTGCTTCACCTCGTAGGCCCACCGCACGCGCCCGCCGAGTTGCACGAGCCGCACCAGTCCCGGGCCGTCCGCGAGCGCGAGGCCGTCGTCGCTCTCGGCCGGCGCGTGCGGCCAGCCGACGCGCGCGGTGCTTTCGCCCAGCGCGGGCTGCGCGGCCGCGCGCCCGGTGTCGAGTTTGACGAACCAACGGCGGCCGTCGGAGAGCTGCGCGATTACGAACTTCCCGCTCACCGCGAAGTGCGGTCCGAACCGCGGCGCCGACGCGAACGGGCGCGTGTCGTACCCGCTCCGGCCGGTCGTGCCGAGTATCCACGCCACCCGCCGCGCGCTCAGGTCGAGCGCGATCAGGTGGTAGTCGCCGATTCGCGCGAAGAGCCACGGCCCCGCGAGTACGAACGACGACAGGCCCGGTGCGAGCGCGTCTTCGGCGCGGAGACTGTAAGGCGGCGCGCCGGCGGGGAGGCGGTCGGTGGTTGGCACGCGGAACACCCAGACCGGTTCGCGGCCGTCGCCGTAGAGCGCGACGGCATGCGGGCCGGCGACGACGAAGCCGTCGCGCAGGTCGGCCGCGTGCGTGAACACGTCGGCCGCGACGTGTTCGTTTTCCGCCTTCCGATCGAGCGGTACGGCGACGAGTATTTGCCCTCCCGAGGCGAACAGGCGCTTCGGCGCGCACCCGCCGCCGATCGCGCGCAGCGGCGACACGCTCGCGGGCAGTTTCAGCGTGCGGTCGATGTCGGCGTCGGCGTCCAGTCCCGGCGCGCACGGCGTCGGGCTGCTCGCGCGGACCGGAACGGACGCGGCGCGCGGCGCGCGGCCGAGGCGCCGCGCGAGGAAGTCTTCGAGCGTGACCGGGACGCCGTCGGTCGCGAGAACCCACTCGTTCATGATCGCGGGGTGCAGCGCGGCTTGAACGGCACGCGGCAGCCGGTCGCGCGCGGTCGCGGGCGGCGACCACTGAAGGAGGCGCGCCGCGGCCCACGCGCGCAGCGGCAGCGGCAGATCGCTCGTCGCCACGTCGCGCAGCGACGCGAACGCGGCCGACTCGTTGCCCGCGGAGTGTTCGCGTTCGGCACGTTCCACCAACCAGTCGAACCGGTCGCGCGGCGTGGAGTCGGGTCGCGGGACGATTTTGTTCGAGTCCGCGCGGTAGCCCCACACCTGATTCGCGGTGACCACGACCAGTACACCGTCGGCGTAGGCGAGGTGGCCGAAGTAGCGAGCGAGGACGTTCGGGAACGGGGCACGCCACGGGTTCGGGCGCCCGGGTGTGGGCCGGCCGTCGTCCGGATCGACGAAGTACAACCCTTCACGCGACGGCCACAGGATCACGTCGTCGGTGGCCAACCCTTGCCCGTAGGAGAGCGTGCCGCCGGCGACCCAGCCGCCGTCGGCGGTGCGGTGCGAACCGGTGTCGAGGGCCAGCCCGCGCAGCCCGCGCTGCGGACCGGGCGGGCCGGACACGTTCACGATGAGCCGGTCGCGCGCGATGCCGACGATGCGCGCGCCCTCGGTTGGGCCGGACTCCCACGCGAGTTGCCCGGTGTGCGCATCGAGGGCGTAGACGCACTCGCCGTCGGCCGGCGCGACGAACACGCGCCCGCCGAACGCGACCGCCGGACTCGGGTCGCCGCCCGCGTGCGCCACCGCCTTGCGCGACCGCGCGTAGCGGAAGCCCCACGCCCGCTGCCCGGTCGCCGCGTCCAGCGCGACCACCGCGCCGGCGTTCGAGCAGAACACCAGGTGCCGCCCGGCGAGCGTGAGCAGTTCCTGGCGCGTACGCCCGTCGCTCGATATCGGCTGCGCGCTGTCGCACAACTCCGTGACCCACGCCGGGCGCTGCGGTTCGGCGTCGCCCTCGACTGGGTCGTAGCCGACCGCGACGTGAATCACACGCCCGCCCTCGAACTTGGCGTACACCGCCCACAATCGCTTGCCGACCACGACGGGCGCGCCTTCCCACGCGGCCGGCACCTTCGGGTCTTCCGGCGGGGCAATCCGCCAGAGCTGTTTCAGCCCGTCGCCCTGCGGCTTGAAGCACACCAGCGCCGACGACTCCAGTATGCCGCCGACCGCCGTCGCTTCGGGGGCGCGAACGATGCTCGGGCCGAACCGCGCGTACAGCAGCCCGCCGGACGCGGTGAGCGACGCGCACGCGGCCGGGGTCTTCGCGGTCGCGTTCGGGTTGTAGGATCGCGTCGGTTCACCGGTCTGGAGGTCGAAGCCGAAGACGCGCGTCGCGTCCGCGACGAACACCTCGCCGTTGAGAATGACCGGGTACCCGAACGGCTGGCGCGCCGGCGGGTTGACCGCGCCGAACCGCGCGCCCGGCTGTTCCTCCGCGATGGTCCGATCCCACGACGGCTTCGACGGCCACGACCGCGGGACGCCGCCGGCCACGCGCCCGCTGCGCTCGGGACCGCCGCCGTAGGTCGGCCACGCGTTGGTGGCGGCTTCGGGCGCGAGTTTCGGCGGGGCGTCGAGGAACGCCTTGAGCGTGCCGACGAGCGGCCCGGTCTTGCCCGCGAGCGTGCCGTTCGCGGTCGCGTGTTTCGCCTTGAACGCGTCGAACTCGACCTTCGCGCGCGGCGCGTCGCCCATGAAGATGACCGCGAGGACGACACGCGCGCGAACGAGCGCGGGGTCGGCCTTCGAGTTGGGGTACACCACGTCCGCGCCCGCGTCGGGCAGGAGCCGGCGCCACGCGTCTTCGGCCGCGCGGAACTCGCCGCGCTCGAAGAGTAAATCACCGAGCAGGAGGAGGGCTTCGTCGGCGGGCTGAGAGACGAAGTAGCGGTCGAGCAGTTGCCACAGGGGCCGCGGGTCGCGTGTGAGTTTCCCCTGCGCGAGCAGCTTCTTCGCGGGCTGATCGACGCGGTCTTGGTACGCCTTCAGCACGTCGGGCGGGAGTGTCGCGAGGAGGCGGTGCGCCTCCCACCGGGCCGGGCGAGCGTGGTTGGGCGCGACCAGAATGAGGTCGTCCCCTGACTCGTCGAGAACGCGCTGGAGGTCGTCGGCGGCGTCCGCGTGCTTGCCCGCGGCCATCTTCTGTTTGATCTCGACGAGCCGCTTGCGGGTCTGCGCGGACTCGCCGCGCAGCGCGGCCGGTTCCGGCGCGGCCGGCGGCTGGGCATTCGCCGGGAGTGCCGCGAACAGCAGCGCGAGTGTTGCGGCGGCCCGGTGCATAGAATGTGGTCCGTCGGGTGCGTGGCTGCCGTCTCATTGTTTGCATTCCGCGCCGGAATGCAACACCGCACTGCCGCGAAGCACACAGGGCTTCCGCCCCGTGTTCTGAGTCGAGGTGAGTCGATGAAGTATTCTCTCGCGTGCGT
>CANLGS010000535.1 GCA_947490035.1 Gemmataceae bacterium | reverse complement strand
GCTCACGCCGCTCCCTCGTGGTGGTAAGGCGGGTCTGTTCGGCGGTGCCGGTCTGGGCAAGACGGTTATTCTCACCGAGCTGATTAACCGCATCGCGAAGATTTATAAGGGCTACTCGGTGTTCGCCGGCGTCGGCGAGCGCACCCGCGAAGGGAACGACCTCTGGCTCGAAATGCAGGAGACGAAGACCAGCGCCGCGGCCGACGCGAAGAGCGTGCTCGAAAGCTGCGCGATGGTGTTCGGCCAGATGAACGAACCGCCGGGTGCGCGCCTCCGCGTCGCGCTCTCCGCCTTGACGATGGCGGAGTGGTTCCGGGACGTGACCGGTACCGAAACGCTGCTGTTCGTGGACAACATCTTCCGGTTCTCGCAGGCCGGTTCCGAAGTGTCCGCGCTGCTCGGTCGTATGCCCAGCGCGGTGGGTTACCAGCCGACGCTCGCGACCGAGATGGGCGAACTGCAAGAGCGGATCACGACGACGAAGGACGGGGCCATCACGAGCGTGCAGGCCGTGTACGTCCCGGCCGACGACCCCACCGACCCGGCACCGGCCAACACGTTCCAGCACCTGGACGCCTTCATCTACCTGGACCGGGCGATCTCCGAAAAGGGCATTTACCCGGCCATCGACCCGCTCTCGTCGAACAGCCGTCTGCTCGACCCGCAGTTCGTCGGCGAGCGCCACTTCATCGTGGCCGACCGCGTGAAGCGCATTCTTCAGCGTTACCGCGAACTGCAAGACATCATCGCCATCCTGGGCGTCGATGAACTTTCGGAAGACGACAAGAAGGTCGTGGCGCGCGCGCGGCGCATCGAGCGGTTCCTGTCGCAGCCGTTCTTCGTGGCCGAACCGTTCACCGGCAAGCCGGGTAACTTCACGAAGCTCGAAGACACGATTCGCAGCTTCGAGGAGTTGTGCGACGGCAAGTGGGACAACGTGCCGGAAGGCGCGTTCATGTACGTCGGCACGATCGAAGAGGTCGCCGCCGCTGCCGCGGCAGCCGCCAAGTAGGACAGGCCGCTGGCCTGTCTCTGCAACGACAGGCCAGCGGCCTGTCCTACAAGGTGAGATGCAATGGCCGATACCACGCCGAAGAGCCTGAAGGTCGTCGTCGTCACGCCTGAAAAGGCCGTGCTCGACGAGGCCGCGGACATGGTCATTCTCCCCATGATTGACGGCGAACTCGGCGTGCTTCCGAACCGCTCGCCGCTCATCGGCCGCCTCGGTGCGGGCGAACTCCGCCTCAAGACCGGCACGACCGTGACGCGGTACTTCGTGGAAGCCGGGTTCGTGCAGGTGCGGTCGAACGTCGTCACGGTGCTGACCGCGAACGCGAAGCCGGCCGCGACAGTCACACCGGAACTCGCCTCCGCTGCCGCGACGACCGCGGCCGAACTGCCGAGCACGAACGCGGTGGAGCGCGCGAACAAGGCGAAGGCCCGCGACCGCGCCGCCGGCATGAAGAAGGTCGCCGCGAAGAACGCGATCGCGTGACCGCACACCGCGTCAACGCCCCGCGCAGGTTCGTTCGGGTCGCCCTCGCACTCGGCCCGATGTTCGCAATTCACCTCGCGCTCTTCGCAATCCCGTTCGTCGAGTTCACACTCTGGTCGGCAGTTCTCATGCTGGCCGTGAGCCGGTTCATCGGCCTGGGCGTCACCGCCGGGTTCCACCGCTGTCTCACGCATGGCGCATTCAAAACGTCGCGTTGGTTCCGGTTCCTATTGGTCGCCGCCGGGTGCGCCGCGTTGCAGAAGGGGCCGCTGTGGTGGGTGGCACAACACCGCTTGCACCACAAGCACTCCGACACAGACTCCGACCCGCACTCGCCGGTGACGGGCAACTTCTTTCACGCTCACTTCGGCTGGCTGTTCACGACCGACCCGACACTCGCGGACGCGCGAATCGTTCGTGACCTCGCGAAGTATCCCGAACTGGTCTGGCTCGAACGCCTGTGGGTGATTCCGGGTGTGCTGCTCGCGCTCGCGTGCTACGCGCTCCTCGGCTGGACCGGTTTGATCTACGGCTACTGCTTAACGGCGGTGCTGGTGCTGCACGTCACGTTCGCGGTGAACTCGGTGGCGCACGTGTTCGGGCGCCGGCGGTTCGACACCAACGACGGCAGCCGGAACAACGCGGCGCTGGGCATCCTCGCGTTGGGCGAGGGGTGGCACAACAACCACCACCGCGCCCCGCACTCCGCGCGCCACGGCTTCGCATGGTACGAGTACGACGAAACCTACCTGTTCATCCGCGTGCTGTCGCGGTTCGGCGTGGTGTGGGACGTGAAGGTGCCGCCGGCGGAACTGACGCGGCCTCTCGCTTCTCCGCTCTCGCGCGGGTAATCTGGACGCAAGTTCGTTCTGCTTCCGCTTACGAGCCGCACCATGACACGCTTGTTGTTCGCTGTCGTTCTGCTGTCCGCGATGAGCGCGACCCTGCCCGCCGCGCCGGTACCGGTTGTGCCGCCCGATCTCACGAAAGACCGCGAAGGGAACCCGCTGCCGCCGGGCGCGACCGCCCGCCTCGGGTCGCTCGCGTTCCGCGGGCCGATGATGTACGCCGTCAGCTATTCGGACGCCGGCAAAACGCTGCACGCGTCATCCGGGTGGAACCTGTTGTCATGGGACGCGGAAACTGGCAAACCGCTCCCGACGAAGTCACTCGCGCCGCCGGGCAAGGAGAAAGAGCCGGGACCGGAGCAGTTCGCCGCCGGCGACCGGCTGTTCGCGGTCGAGATGAAACCCCGCGAGTTCGGCATGCGCGGCGAGCCGGACGGGGCGGTGGTCGTCCGCGACCGCACCACCGGTACCGAGCTGTGCCGCATTCCCTGTACCGGTCATCTCAACTTCGCGCCGTACTACGTCCCCGTCGGGTACGCGCCGTCGGCCGCGGTCAGCGCCGACGGGAAGTACGCGGCGATCGTCTCCCGTGCGGACAAAACCGTCGAGGTGTACCGCACGGACACCGGGAAGCGGCTCCACGTCCAGCCGATCGAACCGTATAACGCCGGCACGATCATCTCGCCGGACAACAAAACGCTCTACATCATCGACTACGCCAAACCGGTCCGCCGGTGCGAGTTGGTCAGCGGCAAGGCGCTGCCAGACCTGATCGACACCGACAAGGCGACCGACCGGCTCGCCGTCTCGCCGGACGGCAAACTCGTCGCGACGCGCGGCACGTTCGCCGACAAGGACGAGCGCGGGCAGGTCCGCGGTACAGGGTACAACGGCTTCCTCGCGATCCACGACACGGTGGCGAACAAGGTGGTCCGCAAGATCGAGTTGGGTGAGACGCCGATCGAGTTCGCGTTCGCCGGCCCGGACGCGGTGCTGGTCCTGACCTGGAAGCGGAAGCCGCCGCTGTCCGCGACGCACACCCTGTCGCGGTGGAACCTCACCACCGGCAAGCGCGAGTGGGAAGCGGTCAACCCTTACACGATGGATCGGTTGACCGTCTCGCCGGACGGCAAGCGGGCCTCGCTGCTCCACTCGCAGCACGTCATCCACACGTTCGACGCCGTCACCGGCAAGCCGGCGGCCTCGGTCGCGGCGCACGCCGGGCCGGTCGCGTGGGTCGGGTGGTCGGCCGACGGGCGAGCCGTTCACACCGCGAGCGGCGACGACATCATGTCGTGGACGCTCAAGGGCGAGCGAACCGCGACGGCCGCCCCGCGCGGGTTGGGCGGCGGCCGGTTGGTGCCGTTCGTGCCCGGCGGCCCGCTCGTCTGGGTCGCGCCGGTCGCAGGCGAAGACAAGAAGGCGGAACTGGTCGCGTGGGACTTCGCCGCGGGCGCAGTCGCGTGGCGACTGCCCGTGGGCGAGAAGGTGCCGGACAGGGTGTACTCGCACGACGGTAAGCAGGTCGTCGCGCTGTGCTGGGACAAGGACGTGAAGGGCTGGCGCGTGACCGTGTACGACGCCCCAGGCGGAAAGGTACGACACGAGCGGACGCTCACCACCCCCAACGCGATGGGACCGACTTGGTCGCCGGGGCTGGCCCTGTCGGGCGACGGTAAGCGGCTGTTCGTGGCCGCCGCCG
>CANLGS010000534.1 GCA_947490035.1 Gemmataceae bacterium | reverse complement strand
TGTGAGAGTGGTCATGTTCAACCCGAACACGATCTCGTCCGGGTCCGCGGCGCCGAGCAAGTCGGCCACCGCACTTCGCGCCGCATCGACAACCTCGCCGACCTCGCGGCTGGTCGCGAACGCGCCGCCGTCGTTGGCGTTGCGGTGTACGAGGCAGTCGGCCACCGCGTCGATCACCGACCGCGGCACCTGACTTCCGCCGGGGCCGTCGAGGAACGCGGCCGGGCGCCCGTTCACCTGCCGGGCGAGTCCGGGGAACTGTCGCCGACACCCGTCTACGTCTAGCGGTTGCGTCATTGCGGGTGCCTCATGCGGTTGCCAGCCATGTCTACTTCGCGGTCTTGACGCTCAACGTAGTCGGTTCCGCAGTGATCTTCAGTCCGGGGATGGTGACACATCCCTGAGCGTCCGCTTTGGCTTCGCCTTTCGCGGTGCCGAAGGTCCAACTCACAGTCGCGCCGGGTGCCACTTTCAGTTTCTGAAGCCGGCGCAGGCTGACATCCGCGGTCGCTTCGGTCGGGATCGTGAACGAGGTCTTCAGATCGGCGGCCTTGACCAGGAACAGCTTCGTTTCGAGTGCGTCGGCGGTGTCGCTCACGGTCGTCCAGCGGAAGAACGCGTTCACCTGACCCGACTTCTTGCTCGCGATCTGATCCGGCCAGGGCAGCGGGTCGTTGGTCGAGGCGTTGGTGAACACCGGGTACGACTCGTTCTTCTTCACGCTGAGCCAGTCGAAGGAGTTGATGAGGTCGTTGACCTTCAGGATGTTGTCGTGGTTGTTCGCGTGCCCGAACGGTCCCCAGTACATGACCAGCGGGTACTTGCGGTCGTTCATGGCCTTGATGAACGTCTCGTGCCCCTTCGACCACGTATCATTCTGAGCGGAGTAGTCGATCACGATGGGCGGTTCGGGCAGGGTCACATCCGCCGGCACCTTCGCGCCCAAGTACATCCGGCTGTTGACGTGCTCGACCTTCGCGGGCACGTTCGCCTTCACCGCGGCGAACACGTCGCCGTGGCGCACGCCGATGCCGAGGGCGCCGCTGCCGCCCATCGAGTTCCCGCACAGGTACACGCGGTTCTCGTCGAGGCCGTACTCCTTGACCACCCACTTCACCGTGTCGATCACGCGCTTTTCGGTGGGACACACCTCCGAGCCTTTGTACTTCTCGCTGCCCCACCACCAGTCGCCTTTGTTCGCGCGGCAGTCGAGGTACAGCGCGTAAAAATCCTGCGGTGCGTGGTAGATGTCGTGGTTGCCGACCTTCGTCGTGCAGGCCAGACAGGAGTTCACGTCGTGCCCGGCGGAATGGAGAACTACGTACAGCGGGGCTTTGGCGTTGGCCTTCGCCTCTTTCGGGTGCAGAACCAAGAACGTGTCTTTCTGCGGGTCGGCGTATCCCCATTCCTTCTTGACGGTGTGCTGGAACGTGTGCAACTTCCGCCCGGTGAACTCCGACTCCTTGGTCTTCTCGGGAGGCCACTTCGCCTCTTGCGCCCGTGCCGATGTCGTAACCGCGACGGTCATCAACGCGGCGATAAGCAGTGCAGCAGTTCGGGAGAGCAGGTTCATTGCGAAGTTCCTTGTCGAGAAGGTGAGAGAGCGGAGGGTGCGCGTGCGGTGCTTCGCGGCACGCTGACAGCACGAAACCCGAGCGAGGTCAACGAGATTGTAAAGTGGTCGCCCGTCGTTCACCCGCTCGGAATCCCCTGGGAACCCACTTTACCAGAATTGTGGTTCGCTGCCGCAGACTGTCGCGGCTACACTTACAGATCACGCCAAGATCGTTGCCACCTGTTGCCGAATCAGCAACGACGCGCCGTGCGGGAGCGCGGGAGCGCAGGAGAGCAACCATGACCACAGGGCAACAGCCGCGGCGCCGGCATCCCGCAACCCGCGCCGTAACCGGTACCCTCATCGCGTGCTTGCTCCTGCTCGGCCTCGGCGCGGTCAGCCCGATGGCACGCCCCGCGGACCCCGCCCCCAAATCGTTGGGCGAACCGGCCGGGCTGTTTCTCACACAACACTGTCAGTTCTGTCACGCGGGCGCGAAACCCAAAGGCAACTTCGACCTGGCAAGTCTCACGCAAGACTTCAACGACAAGGCCAACCGGGAGCGGTGGCTTGCCGTGTCGGAACAGATCAAGAACGGCACCATGCCGCCAATCGATAAGCCGCGACCGAAGGAGAAGGACGCCGCGGCGCTAAACGCCTGGATCGGCGGCCGCGCGGCGAAGGCCGAAGCCACGCGGAACGCCGCGCAAGGCCGGGTCGTGATGCGCCGGCTCAACCGGGCCGAGTACCAGAACACCGTGCGCGACCTGCTTGGCGTGGACCTCGACCTCAAGGACTTGCTCCCGCCGGACACGTCGGCGAACGGCTTCGACAACAACGCCGAGGCGCTTCACGTTTCGTCCTTCCTGATGGAACAGTACCTCGAAGCGGCCGACAAGGTACTCGACGCGGCCATCGTCAACGGCCCGAAACCGTGGGTCATCAAGAAGCGGTTCGACATCAAGGACGAGAAGACCGTCAAGCCGACCGGCAGCGTGTACCGGCACCTCGAAGACTCCGTCGCGATCTTCAGTTCGTGGGTGTCAGCGAACATCCAGGTCACGCTGTGGAACTTCCACTCGCACTTTCGCGGCAACTACCGGTTCCGCATTTCGGGGTACGCGTTCCAGACCGAGAAGCCGGTCACGTTCCACATGACCGCCGGCACGATGAAGGCCGTGACCGAAGAGCGCATCGTCGGTTACTACGACGTGCCTCCAGGCAAGCCGACCACGATTGATTTCGTCGAGAAACTGGAGCCGAAGAACACGGTGCGCTTCGTCGTGGACAACCTGGGCGTGACGCCGCCCGTGATCGAGAAAGCCGGCGCGCAGAACTACAAGGGGCCGGGCCTCGCGATTCAGTGGGTGGAAATCGAAGGCCCGATCCACGAGACGTGGCCGCCCGCGAGCCACCGCAAGGTATTCGGCGACCTCGCGCAAGCGCCCGCGCCGACCGCGGAGGATAAAGCCCGCGTCGAGGTTGTTTCCAGGCAACCGCTGGTTGACGCCGAACGACTCCTGCGTGACTTCATGCGACGCGCTTACCGGCGGGCCGTGACCGACGAGGACGTGAAGCCGGTTCTCGCTCGCGTGAAGGCCAAGTTGGACGCGAAAGCGTCCTTCGAGCAAGCGATGCGGGTCGGCCTCAAGTCCGTACTGCTGTCGCCGCATTTCCTCTTCCTTCAGGAGAAGCCGGGCAAGCTCGACGACTCCGCGCTCGCGTCGCGGTTGAGCTACTTCCTGTGGAGTTCGATGCCCGATGAGGAGTTGCTCACTCTCGCCGAGAAGGGCAAGTTGAGCCAACCGGACGCGCTTCGCGCGCAGGTCGAGCGGATGCTCAAAGACCCCAAAGCGGCGGCCTTCTCGGACAACTTCGCGGGGCAGTGGCTCGGGCTTCGCGCCATCGACGACACCGCACCAGACCCGGCCCTCTACCCCGAATACGACGACGTGTTGAAGGTCGCGATGGTGAAGGAGACGCTGCTGTTCTTCGGCGAAGTGCTGAAGAACGATCTGAGCCTGACGAACTTCGTTCACTCCGACTTCACGATGCTCAACGGGCGGCTCGCGCGCCACTACGGCATTCCCGGCGTGACCGGGCAGGAGTTCAAGAAGGTCACGCTGCCGCCGAACAGTCACCGCGGCGGCGTCTTGACAATGGGAAGCGTGATGAAGGTCACCGCGAACGGCACCACGACCTCACCGATTCTGCGCGGCGCGTGGGTGCTGGACCGCATCCTGGGCACGCCGCCACCAAAACCCACGGTGGATGTCGAAGCGGTCGAACCCGACATTCGCGGCACTACGACGATCCGCGAGCAACTGGCGAAGCACCGGCAGAAGGCCGAGTGCGCCAGTTGTCACGTCAAGATCGACCCGCCGGGGTTCGCGCTCGAAAGCTTCGACGTGATCGGCGGCTGGCGGGAGTACTACCGGAGCGTCGGCAAGGGCGAACCGGCGGTCGTGGACGGCCGCACGATGCGGTACAAGAAGGG
>CANLGS010000533.1 GCA_947490035.1 Gemmataceae bacterium | reverse complement strand
CGCGCGTCGGGTTCCGCAGCGCACGCGAGGGCAGCCGGTTCGCGTACACGCACCGGATTGGCTCGGCCGCGCTCGACGCGGCGCACGCGGTCGATCGCATGTGGTGCGTCGCGGAGGCGTTCGGCGTTGGGCACCTGCCCAAGACGTTCCGCGTCCCTCTTCAGCCGCTGGAAGTGGACGCGGCGCGGCGCGAACTCGCGGCGTTCCCGCGGCCGTGGGTCGCGGTCGCGGTGGGCGCGAAGTGGCTCACGAAGCGCTGGCCCGCGACCCACTTCGCGGAACTGCTCGGCCGCGCGCAGTCGCACTTCGGCGGGTCGTGCGTCTTCATCGGCACCGGCGATGACAACGCGTTGTCACAGGCGGTCGTCGCGAACCTGCGCGGGCCGTCACTCGACCTCACGGGCAAGACCTCGCTCCCCCGGCTCGCGGCCGCACTCTCGCTCGCGGACGTGATGGTGGGCAACGACACCGGGCCGCTTCACCTCGCGGCGGCGCTCGGTCGGCCGTGCGTCGCGCCGTACACCTGCACGCGCGTCGCGCTGCACGGCCCGTACCTGCAAGCGGCGAGTTGTGTGGAAACGTCGGTCGCGTGTGCCGGAAGCTATCTCAAGAAATGCAATAACATGGTCTGTATGCCGGACCTCACCGCGGACCGGCTGTGGCCCACGTTGGCGGAGGCTCTCGACACATGGCAGCGCACGCACACCTCCCGTTCCGCCTGATCCTCGCGAGCGGCTCGTGGGGCCGCAAGTGGTTGATGGAACAGGCCGGTTATCCCTTTGAAGTGAAGCCGTCGAACATCGACGAGCCGACGGAAGCGCGGCTCGGCGACTGCCGGCATTACGTCGGCGAACTCGCGTGGCTGAAGGCCGAAGCGGTCGCGCTGAAGGAACCCGACGGCCTCGTCATCGCGGCGGACACGGTGGGCTGGCTGCACGGCAAGGTGATCGGCAAGCCCGAAGACGAAGCCGACGCCCGGCGCATCATCACGTCGCTGTCGGGCACCGTTCACGAACTCTGGACCGGCGTGTGCCTGTGGCATCGGCCGAGCGACTTCCAAGTCTGCTGGCAGGAGCGCAGTCTGGTGCGAATGGCGCCGCTGTCCGACGCCGAGATCGACGCCTACCTGAAGACGCGGAAGTGGGAGGGTTGCAGCGGGGCGTACTCGATCGAGTTCCCGCACGACCCGTACCTGACCATCGAAGCCGGCAGCGTGAGCAACGTGGTCGGGTTACCGATGGAGTCGCTGGAGAAGGCGCTGGGGTGGATGGTCGCGGTCCGCGGCGAGCGCGGCGCGTGAGCGCGCTCAATGGTCACTCGGTGAGTCCGTCGCTACGGCTTCGCCTTCCGCCGCCGGCAGCGGTCGGAGCAGTAGCGGACCTGCTCCCACACCTTCGCCCACTTCTTCCGCCACGCGAACGGGCGGCCGCACGCGGCGCACGTCTTCGTCGGCAACTCGCGTTTCCGCACTGATAAAGCCATCGCCGCACCCTTCATGATTCGCACACAGAATCTTCTCCACATCCTGATGCGACTTTCGATCGACCTCTGGTAACAATATTCATACCCATCCATCCCTCAATCGGATACGTGTCGCATGAAGCAGTCCTCGCACCGCGGCGGGTTCACGCTCATCGAGCTGTTGGTGGTGATCGCCATCATCGCCATTCTTATCGGGTTGCTCCTCCCGGCGGTGCAGAAGGTGCGCGAGGCCGCCGCCCGCATGCAGTGCCAGAACAACATGAAGCAATTCGGACTGGCGCTGCACAACTACGCGCTCACCAACGACAACAAGTTCCCGGCGACGCGCGTGACGGTCGGCGGCGACGCCAAGTTCCGCGCGTGGACGCCGCTAGCTCTGGCCTACGTCGAGCAGGACAACGTCGGCCGGTTGTGGAACATGAACCTGAAGTGGAACGTCGGCACGAACCTGACCACTTCGCAGACCCAGTTCAAGCTGTTCCGGTGTCCCAGCGCCCCGGACGGCGGCCGGGCCGCGCCGCCGACGCCGAACCCCGTGTACGGGTACGGCGACTACGCCACGGTCAACTCGGTCCGACGCCGGTTCTACACGGCCAACGGCGTCGCCAACTTCCCGGTCCCGGGCACGGCCGCCGGCGACGAGGCCAACGGCGCGATGGCGAAGGTGACCGATACGGCGATCACCGGCGTCACCGACGGCACCTCGAACACCCTCCTCCTGGCCGAGTCCGCCGGCCGCCCGAGCGTGTACCAACGAGGGCGCCCCACCGGCGCCGCCACGCCCGACGGGTGGGGCTGGGCCGACCCGGACGGCGCCGGCCTCAGCCTCGACGGCGTCGTCCCCGGCACGTTCGGCAGCAACTGGGCCACCGGCGGCACCTGCTACATCAACTGCACCAACGACAGCGAGATTTACTCCTTCCACTCTGGTGGGGTGAACATCCTCCTGGCCGACGGGTCGGTGAAGTTCCTCAGCCAGAGCGTCGCCCCGGCGACGCTCGCGGCGCTGGTCACGGCGACCGGTGGCGACATCGTCGGCAACTACTGACCGGTTCGCGCCCGTGCGCGGAGGCCCGGAGTGCTCCGGGCCTCTTTCGTTTCACCTCCCCAGCACCGCGTCGAGCGCCCAGCAACCGGGCGCGTGCGCCTGTAAGCCCTTCCGCGACCGCGGATCACTCGATCACATCAAGAAGCCGCTTGCGGCTTCGCACCTGTGCGCGGCGACTTGCGAAGCCGCGAGCGGCTTCAATCGACGCGCCGCGCGAATACAATTGGCCCGCACCACTCCCTCAAGGAACTTCCCATGTCGTCCGACGTTTCGCGCCGCGAACTCCTCGCCGCCGTTGCCGCGGTCGGTGTCGGTGGTGCCACGTTCCAGCGCGCGGTCGCGTCCGCCGCGCTTCAGCCGAAGGTCGATGTGGTCACGGCCGAAATGGTGCAAGCGGCCGAGTGGGTCGCGGGCGTCACGCTCACCGACGCGGAGCGGAAACTCGTCGCCACCTCGCTCACCAACACGCTGCGGAGCGTCGCGGCGCTCAACAAGCTCGACATCACCAACGCCGTCGGCCCCGCCATTCACTTCAACCCGACGCCGTGGGAAGCGCCGTCGAAAGAGGGCCGCGGCAAGGCCGAGTTCAACCCGAAGCCGTTTGCCCCGATCAAGCCGGAGAAGGACGACGACCTCGCGTTCCTGCCGCTCACCACGCCCGCGCACCTGATCCAGACGCGAACCATCACCGCGACCGAACTCACGAAGGTGTATCTCGCGCGGCTCAAGAAGTACGACCCGGCGTTACTGTGCGTCGTGTCGCTCACGGAAGAACTCGCGCTGAAGCAAGCGGCAGAAGCGGACAAGGACATCGCCGCGGGGAAGTACCGCGGACCGCTGCACGGCATCCCGTGGGCCGCGAAAGACCTGATCGCGTACCCCGGCTACCCGACCACTTGGGGCGCCGGGCACTTCAAGGAGCAGAAGTTCGACGAGAAGGCGACCGTGGCCGCGCGCCTGGACGACGCGGGCGCGGTCCTCGCGTGCAAGACCACGCTCGGCTCGCTCGCGTGGGGCGACGTGTGGTTCGGCGGCACGACGCGCAACCCGTGGAACGTGAAGCAGGGCAGCAGCGGTTCGTCGGCGGGCACCGCGTCGAGTGTCGCGGCCGGGTTGGTCGGCTTCGGTCTGGGCAGTGAAACGCTCGGCAGCATCGTCTCGCCGAGTACGCGCTGCGGCGTGACCGGGCTGCGCCCGACGTTCGGCCGCGTGAGCCGGCACGGGTGTATGGCGCTGTGCTGGTCACTCGACAAGATCGGCCCGATGTGCCGCAGCGCCGAAGACTGCGTGCTGGTGTTCGGCGCGATCCACGGGTTCGACGGCAAAGACTCGACCGCGCAGGACCGGCCGTTTCATTGGCCCGCGAAGCTCGAGCTGAAGGAACTGAAGGTCGGCTACGTCGAAGGCGGCCTGTCCGACACCGACACGAAAGTGCTGAAGGACTTGGGCGTGAAGCTGGTGCCGATCACACTGCCGCAACAAACCGCGAGCCGGATCGTGGGCATGATTCTGGACGTGGAATCG
>CANLGS010000532.1 GCA_947490035.1 Gemmataceae bacterium | reverse complement strand
ATCGCCTTCGGCGCGGACGACAAGAAGACCGCCAAGATCAAGGTCGGCGGGGACGCCAAACTCACGACCATCGACCTCAGCCCCAGCGACGGCGAGGCGAAGGGCAAGACGTTCCCCGGCATCTACAAACTGGAGAAGGGCGAACTGACGCTCGCGTTCAACGAGAAGGGCGACCGGCCGAAGGAGTTCAAGTCGGACGACGACGTGATCCTGATGAAGCTCAAGAAGAACGAGAAGTGAGTTCCAAACCCTCCGGTCGCTTACGCTCCCGGCTCGCCCTCTTTGTTATTGGAGTACCACAATGCGCCTACTGACCGCCGTTGCGATTCTCGCGCTCGCCGCTTTCGCCGCCGGCGCGGCCGACGATGCGAAGGACGCAGCCAAGAAGCTCGAAGGCACCTACGAGGTGACGGAGTTCCTCGTCGGCGGCAAGCCGGACGGGAAGAAGGACGAGGTGAAGTCGTTCGAGATCAAGGACGGCGAACTCACCATCAAACTGGAGAAAACGAAGAACGAGACCGCGAAGTTCACCCTCGACCCGTCCAAGAAGCCGGCCCACATCGACGTCATGCCGGGCGGCGAAAAGGTGCCGGGCATCTACGAGGTGAAGGAGACGGACAAGGGGACGGAACTCACCATCGCGTTCTCGAAGGGCGGGAAGAGCGACCGCCCGAAGGACTTCAAGGGACTGGGCGAGGACGAAGTGGTCATCAAACTGTTCCGCAAGAAGGCGAAGTGAGTTCGGAGAGTAGCCCGCCACTCCGTGGCGGTCTTCTGTCATTCCCAGCGAAGACCAAGAGAAGACCGCCACGGAGTGGCGGGCTACTCTCACGAAAAGGGCACCGCGCGACATGGAAGAGTTCTTCTCGCAGGTCGGCCAGTTCTTCGTCCAGGTCTGGAACATCGTCCTTGTCGTCGCCGACCCGCGGAACCTGCGCGACCCGGACCGGTTCCGCGAGGCGTTCGGCAAGGCCGGCGTGTTCTGGGTGGTGTTGTGCGCGGTCGCGCTGATCGTGTTCACCGAAACGGGTCTCTTGATCGGCTTTCTGCTCCCGGGCGATTCGCTTCTGGTCGTGCTGGGCATCTTCATCCACCTGACCGGGTGGAACTTGCTGCCGTTTATTGTGTGTCTGAGTGTCGCGGCGATCGTCGGCGACGCGGTCGGCTACTGGATCGGAAAGCGCGCCGGCCCGGCGATTTTTAGCCGGCCGTCGAGCCGGTTCTTCAAGCAGGAGTACCTCCAGCGGGCGAAGGCCTTCTACGAGAAGCACGGCGGCAAGACGATCATCATCGCGCGGTTCGTGCCCATCGTGCGGACGTTCGTGCCGGTCGTGGCGGGCGCGACGAAGATGGAGTACCGCACGTTCCTGCTGTACAACGTGTTCGGCGGCATCGGCTGGGTTTCGAGTATGCTGTTGTTCGGGTACTACCTGATCCCGCTCGCCGACCCGCCGATGCAGGCCCTGTTTCCCCCGAAAACGCCAGACGATAAGCCGTTCACTTGGGCGCGGCACATCGACAAGGTGGTGATCGCGGTGGTTCTGGTGTCCGTGCTGCCGATCCTGTGGAAGGGGGGCAAGCACTGGCTCGACGGGCGGAAGGCGGCGCAAGAACCTACCCCCCCAACCCCCCTCCCTGAAGGGAAGGGGGAGCAAGGCGCCCCCTCAGAGCCGCGCGCGGCGTCGCAAGAGGACACGCTTGCGAAGCCGCAAGCGGCGACCCCTACTTCCCCAGCAACTCCCGCCCCAGTTGCTCCGCCTTCTTGATTGCGTCGGCGAGTTTCGCCGGCTCCTTGCCGCCGGCCTGCGCCATGTCCGGCTTGCCGCCGCCCTTGCCGCCGATCACCTCGGCCACCTGCTTCACCACGTCGCCGGCTTTCACGCCGCGCTTCACCAGGTCCGGCGTGACCGCGGCCAGGATCGACGCGTTCCCCTCGCCCTCGCTCCAGCCGAACACGATGAACGCGGAGCCGCATTTCTGCTTTACGCGGTCGATCTGCGTGCGAACGGTGTCGTTGCTCGCGCCGTCGGGCAACTTCGCGACCACGATCTTCGACCCGCCGACTTCCGGTGCGCTCGCAATCAGTTCATCGACCACGGACGTGAGCGCCGCACCGACCGCCTTCTTCAGTTGCGCCTGAAGTAACTTCACCTGATCTTGAAGAGCGGTTACGCGGGTGGTGAGTTCGTCCGGGCGGCACTGGAAGCTGACCGCGAGTTCGTCCACGATCGCGCTACGGTTCTGGATGTCGTCGTAAGCCGGCTTGCCGGTCACGGCGGTGATGCGCCGGATGCCCTTCGCGACGCCCTCTTGCGCCACGATCTTGAAGTACCCGATGGCGCTGGTGTTCCAGACGTGCGTGCCGCCGCAGAACTCCGTGGAGTTGTCCTGGTGAACCTTGTCCGGCGATTCGGCGCCGATCATCACCACGCGCACGGGGTCCGGGTACTTCTCGCCGAACACCGCGCGCACGCCGTTTAGTTCCTTCGCCTTCGCCAGCGGCATCACGACCGCCGTCACCGGTTGATTCAGCACGATACCGCGGTTCACGCGGCGCTCGACCTCGCGCAGTTCTTCCGCCGTGACCGGCTTGTCGTGGCCGAAGTCGAAGCGCGTCTTCTGCTCGTCCACGAGCGAGCCTTTCTGCTCGACGTGGTGGCCGAGAACCTCGCGCAGCGCGAGGTTCAGCAGGTGCGTCGCGGTGTGGTTCCGCATCACGTCGATGCGGCGCATGGTGCCCTGTTGAAGCGAAACGCGGTCGCCCACCTTCAGTTCGCCGTCGAGGAGCGAACCGACGTGCAGCACGGTTTCGCCGAGCCGTTGCGTGTCCTCCACCTCGAACTCGACGCCGGCGGTGTTCGGCAAGTCGATGGTTCCGGTGTCGCCGACTTGCCCGCCCTGCTCGCCGTAGAAGTTCGTGCGGTCGAGCAGCAGCGCCGCGGTGTCGCCGGCCTTCAGCACGCCGCTCGTCACGACGGCGTTGTCCTTCACCCAGCCGACGACGGTCGCGTCGATGAGCGCCGTGTCGTACTTCGGTGAATCGTCCGTGGCCGGCAGTTCACCCTTCACGGCGGCCACTACGAACTTCTTCCCGCCGGCGCGGGCGCCCGCTTGAGCCTTCGCCATCTCCTCCTCGAAGCCCTTCACATCCACGGACAGACCTTGCTCCTGGGCCATCTGTTGCGTGATGTCGATGATGACGCCGTAGGTGTCGTGCAGCTTGAACGCTTCTTCGCCGCTCACCTGCGTGCGGCCCGTCTTCTTCATCTCCGACGCGATGCACGCGAACAGCGTGATGCCGCGCTTCAGCGTGCGGAGGAACGCTTGCTCTTCGTCGCGAATCTGGTCGATGACCCTGTGCGGGTTCTTCTTCAACTCCGGGAACGCGGCAGACATCAACTCGACCACCGTGGGCACGAGCTTATACAGGAACGGCTCGTTCGTGCCCAACACCTGATAGCCGTAACGCTCGGCGCGGCGGAGGATGCGTTTTAACACGTAGTCGCGGCCGACGTTGCCGATGACGGCGCCGTCCGTCAGCGCGAACGTGAGCGTCCGAATGTGGTCCGCGATGACGCGGTACGCGGTGTCCGGTAGGCTGTCGAGAACGCCGCCGTAGGGGGCCGCGCCGGTCACCTTTTGGATCGCGTCGAAGATCGGCATGAACACGTCGGTGTCGTAGTTGCTGTTCTTCCCCTGAATCACCTTCGTGATGCGCTCGAACCCCATCCCGGTATCGACGTGCTGCGCCGGCAGCGGCGTGAGGCTCTGGTTCTCGTTGCGGTTGAACTGGATGAACACGAGGTTCCAGATCTCGATGACCTTGTCCGTGCCGCCGTTCACGAGCGGGCCGCCGCTTTTATCGGGCGTGTGGTCGTAATGCACCTCGGTACACGGCCCGCACGGGCCGGTGTTCCCCATCTCCCAGAAGTTGTCCTTCTTGTTGCCCAAATGAATGTGCGTCTCCGGCACGCCGACCGCTTTCCAGAAGCCAGCTGCTTCGTCGTCCTTCGGAATGTTCGCGTCCTTGTCGCCCTCGAATACGGTCACGTGCAACCGCGT
>CANLGS010000531.1 GCA_947490035.1 Gemmataceae bacterium | reverse complement strand
TTCGAGGAATCCGCGACCGTCGCCGAGTTCGGTTACGGTGTGCCCGAGCGCGCGGAACACCTCCGCGACCGCGGTCACGGTCACGGGGGAGTCGAACTCTTCGTGCAGGTCGTCCGGCGCCCCGGTCGGGAGCGGGCCGTCCGGCTTGAGGGTACACGCGATTCCGATTCGCACGGCGAGTGCTCCAGGAGTGTGGTCCGCCGCTCCGCGGCGGTCTTGGAGAGTGGCCCGCCACTCCGTGGCGGCTCTTCGCTGTTGTGCTTCACAAAGACAGAAGAACCGCCGCGGAGCGGCGGACCACACTGAAGACCTACTTCGTCTTCGATTTGTTGTACGCGGTCCAGGCGCCGTACCCGTTCACCGCGGCCACGATCGCGCCGACCGCGCCCATGAGGACGTAGAGGTTCCGCTTCTCCGGTTCCACGTTCCCGGCGTACACGAACATGCCGACGGCGAACGCGCCCGCGAGCACCGCCCAGATCAGCGCGTTGGAATAGTCATTGTCGGCGCCCTTCGGGTCGGTCGGCGGGGTGGCGGACATCTCATCCCTCATCGGCTGCGGAAGTGCGCCGCACGGAACGAACAACCCCAGGCTACGCGCCTGGGGTTGTTCGGGAAAGGGTCGGTCGGGTCAGCCGTTCTGCGCGGCGTGCCCGTTGCCGTTCGCGTTGTGGTTGCTCAGCACCGGGAGCGGGATGATCGGCCGCAGCGCGCCGCCGTCGGTGTTGGCGTCGCCCGAGTCGCCGACGCCCTCGCCGCCACACCCGTCGCCGACGATCTTGGGCTTCCGCCGGGCCATCCGCTCGTTGTGTTCGGGGATCAGCGCGGTCTTGTCGCCCTGCAACAGCCCGCTCACGCCGCGGGTGTTGGTCGGCTGGCCGTTCACGGCGGGTTTGTCTTCCGCCTGGTAGCGGATCAGCATCCCCTCGTAGTTCCGAAGCACGACCGCGTCGTCGGACATCGAGACGAGGTAGTTCGGCATCATCGGAATCTTGCCGCCGCCGTGCGGGCTATCGACCACGTAGGTCGGGATGCCGATGCCGCTCATGTGGCCGCGCAGCCCTTCCATGATCTCCATGCCCTTCCACACACTCGTGCGGAAGTGACCCGCGCCGGTCACCGGGTCGCAGTGGAACAGGTAGTACGGCCGCACCTTCGCCTTCAAGAGATTGCGCAGCAGCGAGCGCATGGTGCCGAGGTCGTCGTTCACGCCCTTCAACAGCACCGAGTGGTTGTTGATCGGCATCCCGGCGCGGAGCAGCGACTTGCACACGCGCATCGCCTCCGGCGTCACCTCGCGCGGGTGGTTGAAGTGCGTCTGGATGTAGACCTTCTCGGCGGAACCCAGCAGGTCGATCAACTCCGGGTCGTACAACCGCTGCGGCAGCGTGACCGGTACGCGAGTACCGATGCGGATCACGTCCACGTGGTCGATGGCTTTGAGGCTCTCCAGGTAGAAGCGGAGTTTGCCGACGGGGAGCGTGAGCGGGTCGCCGCCGCTGACGATCACGTCGCGGATCTCGCGGTGCTCGCGCACGTACTGGATCATGCGCTCGTCGTCGGCGCTGACGCCCTCCCACCCGCCGCGCGTGAGCGTGGCGCGCTTGCGCGTGCAGTACCGGCAGTACATCGTGCAGTTGGGGGTCGTGACCAGCAGTACGCGGTCCGGGTAGCGGTGCGTCAGGCCGGGCACCGGCGAGTCCTTGTCCTCTTCGAGCGGGTCGTCGAGTTCGTACCCGGACGGGTTCTCGGCTTCCAGCGGCGAAGGCACCGACTGCAACCGGATCGGGTCGTTCGGGTCTTCAGGGTCGATGAGCGAGAAGTAGTACGGCGGGATGGCGAGTTTGTATTCGCCTTCCAGGCGGCCGAGTGCTTCCAGTTCGTCGGGACTGAAGGTGAGCAGGTTGCGCAGCTGACGAATCGAGCGGATGGAGTTGTGCGTCTGCCACCGCCAGTCGTCCCACTGCTCGTCGGCCACGTCCTTCCACAGCGGGTGGCGCCGCGGACGACTCGGAGGCTCTTCGTCCTCGAACCCACTCACGGTCGGGGGGACCGCATGCTCGATGAGCGGGTGTCGGGCGTCGGACTCGAACATACGCCGGGTGACCTCCACGGGTCCGCGTGTCCCGGGCCGGTGTCACGCGACAGCCGGCTCGTCGGGTGCGGTCCGACCGGCGACGCGCGCCGGAACGAGAACGCTTTAAGAAAGAATCGTAACGCAGTGACCGTGAAAAACAAGTTGCACTTCACCCGATACTGCCCGGTTTCCGCGCTTTTTTCGCGCCACCATCATTACATACCGAACGGTTCCGCGCGCCAGAGCCGGTATTCGACCCTCGTTTCCGATCTCGAAGGTGACGACTGAGCTTGACGGCGCGGGATAGCGAAGCGGCGAAACGCGGTCAACACGAAGGCGCGATTTTACTCCCGCGGCGGCGGGCCGTTCGCCTCGTCGCGGAAGTCGTACAGCGTGAATGTCGCGGTGCGCGCGAGCGGGCGGCGCGTGCGCAGGTACTCCAGCGCGACGGTCTTCGCGGGCGAACCATTCGGGTGTAGCGAAACAACCGTGTGCCCCACCGCCAGCACGCGCGGGCCAACCGCCCGACGTAACTCGTCGGCGTTCGTGATTGCGATCTTCTGGCCATTCGTGTCGCGCGCGTCTTCGGGCGCGAACTCCCGGAACGGCGGCTTGTTCACCGCCGGGTCGGTGCCGAAGTACCACACGCAAATCGGCGGCTCGCCGTTCGCCGCGTGCCACGCCTTCAGATCGGGAAGGCCGTGCCCCCAATCGACGTTGGAGTCGCTGACGCGCCGCGGCGCTGCTTCCCGCCCGCCGTGGGCCTGGTTCAAGTACCCCAACCCGTGCGGCCACACCCACGCCGACGTGCCCGCGAGCGCCAGGATCGCGAACAGACCCAACCACGGCGCCTTCCGCGGATACCCACGACCAATCGCGACCGCGACCGCGACGTAGCCGAGCGCGACCGCCGGGAACGCGAGCCGCGCGCCGATCTGAAGGTTCGCCGTGAGCAGCGTCGCGAGCAGGAGCACCGCGACGAGCGCGAGCGGATTCGCGACGGCACGCACGCGCGGCAGCGCGACGAGTGCCAGGAAGAAGATCGGCAGCGGCACCTTCATCAGCAGGATTTCGGGGAAGTAGTACCGGTAGCCCTGGGGGTAGAAGGTGCCGTTGAGGAACGAGGGACGGCCGCGTGAGTTGTACCACCACTGGAACGCAAACGCGCAGGCCGCGTGCGGGGTCCGCTCCGAGTCCGGGTTCGCGTTCCACTTGTCGTACCTCGCCTTCAGCGGTTGCTCGTCCGGCGGAACCGTGCCCGCGACCGCCGCGAACGGCCGCTTGCCCTCTTCGGGGATGCCGAAGTACGCGACCGCGATGACGATGCCGATGACGAGAATAGCCGCCGCGTTCAGCACGGACCGGAACACCGCGCCGGTGACCTTCCAGCCCCACGCCTTCAGGTCGCCCCCGACCGGGCGCGACATGGCGCCCGACGCGAACCTGAAGCACACTTCCAACGAAACGAGGATGAGGCCGCCGTAGAGGAGTGCGGAAATCTTGCACAGCACCGCGACCCCAAACCACAGGGCCGGTAACAGGAGCCGCTTCCACCAGCCGCCGCCGCGCCCGGCGTGGACGGCGCGCGCGAACGCCATGAGGACGGCGCACGCCGCGATGTCGGTGGTCGCGATGGAGGCGTGTCCCAGGAAGTTCGGGTCGGTGGCGAGCAGTCCGGCCGCGATCCGCCCGGCCCACGGCCCGCCGACCGCGTACCCCAGGCGCCAGGCGGAGAACACGAGCAGCCACAACCAGCCGAGCGTGACGGCGCGCGCCCACTGTAGCCGATCCAGTTTCGCCTGCCGGGTCTCCAGCCGCACATCGGCCCGGCGCTCGGAGACGTAAAGCGGCAGCGTAATCGCGTCGATGGGCAGCGGCATGACGCCGGTGATGGCGGTGGCGTTGTGGTTGAAGCCGCGGAGGTTGCCGTCGTCACGCCGCAAGGCGCTCGGCCACCTTTGCGCGCGAGGTTCGTCGTCGGCCTTCGCG
>CANLGS010000530.1 GCA_947490035.1 Gemmataceae bacterium | reverse complement strand
GTGATTGCTGTCATTTCGAGGACGGACCATGAGCGCGCCCGTCGCTCCGAATGCGCCCGCCCCGCCCACCGTGCCACGCGTGCGCCGCCGGCCCGCAGTCTTGTTGACGTTCCTCCTCACGGTGTTCGTGACGCTGCTCGTCGCGCGGTACTCCGTTCGGCACGTCCTGCCGACGCGCGAGTGGTGGGTGAAGAAGGACGTGACGAAGGCCGACGCGCGCGAGCACGGCGAGTACTTCGAAACGGTGATCCACTCGCGCCTCTCCGACGAATCGAAGCTGAACCTGCTGTTCGACGGCTTCGGCGATTCCCGCGCGTTCCAGTTGCGGCTCGATCACAGATACGACGAGCCGGGACGACTTGACCCCAATTTCCGCTGGCACGCGTACGACGACATCGGGTGCAACTGCAACTTCTCCGCGACCGGGTCGCATCCCGAATACGTCGTCGGCGACCGCTACCCGTACCTGTGGGAGCTGTTCACCGAGCTGGTGATTCGCGTCCTCGCCGACCCCAACGCGACCCGCGACGCGCACCGGCGCGCGTTGTATTTCTTCAACGTCGCCGCGGACTTGGCCCAACCGCCCAGTTACGAGGCGCGTTCCTTCGCGGCCCACCAACTGCTACAGGACCGCGAACTCGCCCGGCGCGTTCTTGTCAACGCCACGCCGCACGTCGCGCGGTTTCTCACGTCCTCGGATCTGCCCTAAAAGCGACTGGCCGTTCGTGGATTTGCTGCTGTGGGTATGCCGATTCGTGCCACTCACTCCTTCGCGAGCGGCGTTGAGGGGCAAGTGTACCCGACCGCGGACCTCGTCGCGTGCCTGTCGGACGGCGACGAGTTCGTGCGGTTCCGCGCCGCCCGTGTGCTGGGCTTCGAGCCGGACGCGGAGCGCGCGACCGCTCTCCCGGCACTCATCACCCGGTTCACGGAAGAAGCGAACGCGGAAGTGCGGAGCGAGGTCGTTTACAGTCTGGAGCTGATCGGGCCGATCGACGGGCACGACCGGCGGCCCGCGCTCGTCGCGTTCCTGAAAACGCCGCGCCCGCCGCAACCCGAAGACTACCCCAACGGCGAGAACGATCCGTGGACGCGGGACCGCGTACTCCGCACGCACGTGCTGGTCGCGCTGGGCCGCATGCCGAGCCCACCCGACGCATACGCTGCCGTACTCGCCACATTCACGAACATGAGGCCGGCGGAGCGGCAGTTCGATACGGCCGCGCTCGCGGCGGCGATGTACCTCGGCACGAAAGGGCTGAACCCGGCGGCGCGCGACGCGGTGCTTGCCGCCCTACGCGCGCAGTGGCAAGAGCACACCAAGGGGGCAAGATTGAGTACACGTCGTGTGTCGACCTCGGGCTGTTCACGTTCGCGGGCGCGGTACTGGACGACCCCGCGACGGCCCGGACGGTCGTCGCCGAGTTGATCCGCCTGTTGCCGGCGACACGCCGCGATTTCCTGCGCCACGCGTTCCAACCCAAGGTCGAACCGGCGCGCCGATACACCGCGTTCCCGCGAACGCACAGATACTGGTGGGCGAGCGGGTACGATGCGAACGTGCCGACGAACTGGCTGCCCGACAAGTTGGAACAGATCGGCCCGCCGGCGAAGTCGGAACTGCCCGCGCTGCGGGCCCTTCTCGACTACGACGGCAAGGGCGCGACGGAGGACGGCGACGCGATCCAACAGGTGCGCCGCGAAGCGGCCAACGCGCTGCTCCGCGACCTGACCAGCGGCGCGAAGGAACCGGCCGCGATGCTGGAAGTAGTCATCGCCGACCCCACCGCGCACAAGGAACTCAAAGGCGCGGCGGAAGTACGGTTGGCGGTCTTCCGCGCGCGAGGGCGGTGACCACATCGGGGCACAGCCAGATTGCGAACGAACAAGAGCGAGGGGCGCGGAGACGTGTTTCAGTCTCCGCGCCCCTCGCTCTTGTTCGTTGGTGCGTTCGCACCTACCGGCAGCGCGTTTTGTGGTGGAAGATCGAGCCGCGCGCAACGGGGCCGACCACGCCGGTCGTTTCGGGGTACACCATCGTGAACGCGCCGCTCTGGCGCGTCAGGCCGTCGGTGCCGCCGAGCAGCCACTGTCCGCTGTCGTAGGGGTAGTAGCCGTACACGCCGACCACCACGCCGCCGCTCTTGTAGACGGGGATCGCGGGTCCGGGCGGTGTGCCGGGCGGCACGAACACGTTCGGTGCGGGCGGCCCCACCGGCGGCGACACCAGGGTCGGTTGCACCGCGACCGGCGGTTCCAGCGGCGGCGGGGTCGAAGGCGGTCCGGGTGGGGGCTGCGCGCCGGCTAACGAGCCGAGCGCCGCGACCAGAACGGCCGCGATCGCGAATCGCTTCATGGGTGCGTCCTCACGGGTGAAGCTGACCCGTTCAGTCTGCGCGCGTTCGGAGTCGCGAGCGACTGCGATTCCGCGCCCGCGACTGTTCCGCACGAGGGCGCGCCGCGCGAGACCGCACCACCGGCAGAACCGGCCTGGAGAGAAGACACCGCCACGGAGTGGCGGGCTACTCTTCGACCCGCAGCCGGCGGGCCACCGCGCCGACAACCGGCAGGCATTCGGTTCCGCACGCGGGGCAGCGCGCGACGAACGGCGCGAGCAACCGCGACTCGGTCGGCGCGTCGTCGCGGAGGAACGCCGCCGGGTAACCGGCGAGAACCTCCGCGCGGAACCGGAGCCACGCTTTCAGTTCCGCCGCGAACGTGTCCGGCAAACCGCCGCTGACGCGCAGCGAGTGCTTGCCGAACACCAGCAGGCGCCCGCCCGCTTCGAGGCGCACGTCGGCCGCGGGGTCGGCCGTCTGCACACCGCCCACCGACACGCCGCCGAGCGACACCAGCACCGGACCGAGTTCGGCCTCGGCATCTGGGTGCGTCGCGCACACCAGCAGCAAGCCGGGTTCGTGGGCGAGCAACCGCGCCGCGGTCGTCGGCGCCGCGGCCACCAGCTCGAACACCGTCTTCGCTTCGCCGACACTCTGTCAGTCGCGCGCCGTCCGGTTCGCCCAGATGCCGTAGAGCAGCGCGACGTGGGTCGGCGAAAGCCGCATGGCCTCCGCGACGTGCGGCGCCGCGTCGCACAGGTCGAGGATGTCGCGCGGCAGGAGTTCGGCCGCGAACGCCGCCGCGAGGAGTAGCACGCGAAGCCGCGCGAGTTCGCCCGGTTCGCGTGGCACGCGGAGGTACACGGCCAACACGAACTCCGCGAAGTCGGCCCCGCGCTCGCCGCGAAACGCGGGCGCCACCAACTCCGCGACGCCGGCGGCGCGGTCGCGCCCGTACCGCCCGCTGTCGTCCATCTGGAGCGCGACCGCGACCGCGAGGAGTTGCCGCTCGGCGCGGTTCGCGCGGGCGCGTGCGATCACGGCGTTGAGCGCGTTCGCGCGCTCGAGCGGGTCGCCGCGACCGGCGCTCGTGACGCACAGCCGCGTGAGGAACCGGGCCGCGTCGCGCCGGTCGGCTAGCTCCGGCGCGAGCTTCCGCCACGCGGCGTCGATGGCCCGGTCGTCCGGCGTGCTCTTCGGATGGAACAGCACTCGCGAAAGTAGATACGCGAGCGCCGACAGCGCGAGCGCCAGCGGCGCGCGGGCGATCAGCGATAAGGCGAGCAGCACGCCGCCGGCGATGGCGGTGGCGAGGATACGCGGCGAGGCCAGTACCGTCGCCTTCGCGACGAACCCGTCGCCCGCGAGCCTGCCGTTGGCGACCGCAAGTTCAGGGGGCAGTTCCGGTACCGCGGGCGGCACATCCGCGAGGCACGCCGGGCACAGCGCCGCGCCGCGCCGCGCCCGCGCGCGGCCGTACACAGCGGGGCGACTTCTTCCGCGCTAGCCGTTGACGCCGCCCAGGTGCCTACCGCCTTTTCGCCGCCTATATCTGCGGCGCGGTCGATTAACGCTGCGTCGCCGGTGGCCGCGTGTTCGCGCCGAACCGCTTCCGCCGCCCGCGCGCGGGTGCGAGTCTTCCCCTTCGCGAGCGTCAACCCGTGTTCGTGCCACAGGTGTTTCACCATCTCCGGACGCGACAGCCGCGCGGCGCACCGCGGACAACTCATCCGAATCCGTTGCT
>CANLGS010000529.1 GCA_947490035.1 Gemmataceae bacterium | reverse complement strand
GATCGTCGGGTCGATTGCAACCGCGAATTCCCAAGCCATCCGCGTCTCGCCGAGTTGGTGAGGAAAATCCCTCAGCGGAGCTCGGCGAGTTTTGTCGGAGGCGTCAGGTCACTTCACTGCAAATCTGTTACCCTAGTTTGAACTTGGCCCTTGTGAGGGTGCTTGAACAGGGCATGACGTACGTGCATCCGGTTCCGGCGTCCTCCGATCCCTCCGCATCCCGACCCGCTCATGCGAACCGCCGCCCTCGTCTACCCCCACCAACTCTTCGCGGACCACCCGGCGGTCGCCGGGGCCGACGTGGTCGTACTCGTGGAGGACCCGCTGTTCTTCACGCAGTACCGCTTCCACCGGCAGAAGCTGATCCTCCACCGGGCGAGCATGAAGCGGTACGCCGCGGGGCTGCGGACGGCCGGCGCCCGCGTCCACTACATCGAGGCCGCCGAGTTGTCGGACTCCGGGGCCGTCGCGGCCCGCCTGGCGAACTGGAAGGTCCAGGCGGCGCGCGTCGTGGACCCGTGCGACGACTGGTTGACGCGCCGGCTGACCGCGGGGCTTCAGGCCCGCGGCATCCGCCTCGACCGACTCGACGACCACCACTTCTTGACGCCGGCGGGCGAGATCGAGCGGTTCGCCGCCGACAAGAAGCACCTGCACTTCACCGACTTCTACATCGCCCAGCGGAAGCGCCTGGGCGTCCTGCTGGACCGCGGCAAGCCGGTCGGCGGGAAGTGGAGCTTCGACGCCGAGAACCGCAAGAAGCTCCCGAAAGCCGTGGCCGTCCCGCCGGCCCCGACCGGAACCGACGACGAGTTCGTCCGGGAGGCGCGCGAGTACGTTCGCGGCCGGTTCCCAGGCGCCCTCGGCGACGACAAGCCGTTCCGCTACCCGACCGACCACGTCGGCGCGGCGGCCCGGCTCGACGAGTTCGTCGCCCGGCGGCTGGACCGGTTCGGGGACTACGAAGACGCCATCAGCGCCGAACACGACGTCGTGTTCCACTCGGTGCTGACGCCGGCCCTCAACACCGGGCTGCTCTCGCCCCGGCAGGTGATCGACGCCGCCCTCGCCCGCGCCGACCGCGTCCCGCTGAACTCGCTCGAAGGGTTCGTCCGGCAGGTGATCGGGTGGCGGGAGTTCGTTCGGCTCGTCTACCTGACCCGCGGGCGCGGGCAGCGCACCCGGAACTTCTGGGGGCTGACGCGAGACATCCCGGCGGCGCTCTACGACGGCACCACCGGCATCGACCCGGTCGATCACGTCGTCCGCCGGGTGCTCCGGACCGGGTACTGTCACCACATCGAGCGGCTGATGATCCTCGGCAACTTCATGCTGCTGTGCGACGTGAAGCCGGACGCGGTGTACCGGTGGTTCATGGAACTGTTCGTGGACGCCTACGACTGGGTGATGGTGCCGAACGTGTACGGCATGAGCCAGCACGCCGACGGCGGGCTGATGACCACCAAGCCGTACGTCAGCGGGTCGAGCTACGTTCTCAAGATGAGCGACTTCAAGAAGGGCGCGTGGTGCGGCGTCTGGGACGCGCTGTATTGGCGGTTCGTGGACCGCAACACCGCCTTCTTCGCGGCCAACCCGCGGACGGCGATGATCGCGAAACTGAAGGACCGGCTCGGCCCGAAGATGGCGGAGCACCACCGCGTGGCCGAAGCGTTCTTGAACCGACTCCACGGGTGAGCCGATGCCGCGAACCAAGTCGAAATCCGACTTGCCGGCGAAGACCTGCGCGGTCTGCGGCAAGCCCTTCTCCTGGCGGAAGAAGTTGGCTCGCGACTGGGACCGCGTCCGGTTCTGCTCGGAGCGGTGCCGCCGGGCGCGAACCGGGCCGGCCGGTTCGTCAGCGCCCGGGGGCGGCTCGTGAGGTGTTGAGGAACAGTTCGTTGCACTCCGATTCCAACACGCCACCGACGACCTCACACGTCCACCCCGGAGCGCGGCGGGCGACCTCGTCGGCCGGGATGTCGATCTGCCGCCAGCCGATGTCCGACAGGAACCGGATCGACGCGCCGAACACGACCGCCCCGATCCCGCTCCACAGGATCGCCCCCTGGCACATCGGGCACGGCTCGGCCGTCGTGTACAGGACCAGTTCGGATCGGTCGAGACCGGGCGCGGACGCGATCAGGTTGTTGATGGCGTCGATCTCGCCGTGTAGGGTCGGGTTGTCGGCCGTTTTGTTCCACCCTTCGGCCACCACTTCCCCCGTGCCGCGGTGAACGATCACCGCCGCGAACGGCAGTTCCGGCGCGTTCGCCGTCAGTTCGATCGCCCGGCGCATGTGCCGTTCGTGGTCGAGTCCGCTCATCGGCGTGCCTCAAGTGCGTTGAAATTCCATGCCCAGCACCAGCAGCCCGCGAAGGCTCCAGACCGCGGTGCGGAGCCAGTTGGTCGCGACGAGCCGGCGGTGAACGGCCGGGTCGAACCCGCGCGTCAGCCGGTCGTGAAACGGGATCTGGACCGCCCAGGTCGAGGCCCAGTTGACGGCGACGAGGGCCAGCCCCGCGCCGGCGGCCCACAGCGGCACGCCCGCGGGCCGGACCCACAACAGAAGGACCGCGGTGACCAGTTCCGCGAGCATCGGCGGCGCCACGACCCACCCGGTCCGCCGGGTGTGGGCCTGTTCGTAAGAGGCGAACCCGGACGAGCCGACGCGGGCGAACAGCGGGTAGTGAACGACCTGCACGAACCAGATCACCCCGACCATGAACAGCGTGGCCGCGAGGTGCAGTAGCACCACTCCCTGGGCTATCTCGTCATGCATCGGTCGTGGCCTCGGCCCGCTCGATGTCAGCCGCGGGGTGGATCGCCTCCAGCAACCGGCGGGTGGTGTCGTGCCGGTAGTCGAACATACGCGTCAGCTTCCGCCGGATCATCCTGTCGAGCAGCCACCGCCCGAGCCGGCCGAACGGGGGTAGGTATTCCACCTCGTCTCGGAGGAGAGTGCCGCCCACCCCGTCTTCCCGGAATTCGTGCCGGTGATACCAGTAGTCGAACGGGCCGGCCTCCTGCCGGTCGGCGAACCGGCGGGGCGGATCGTACTCGGTGTGAACGGCCACCCACCACAGCGGCAGCCCGAACACCCGGCCGACGAGAATCACGCAGGTGCCCGGCTGCAGCCCGCTGGGCGCTTCGGCCACGCGCATCGGCTCCCACGGCGGGATGAGTTGTCGCAGGGCGTCCGGCGTCTCGTGGAACCGAAACACCTCTACCGGCGACACCGCCAGGCGGCTCTCTTTGACGAAACGCCGGACGGCCGCCGGGTCAGGCGTGCCGAGTTGGCGGTTCAGGAATGCCCCCCACAGGATGAGTGCGAACGGGATCCACCAGAGCAGGTCGTTGGTCAGAATCGTCAGGCCGAACACCGGCGGGAAGGTGCCCTTCACAAGCGCTACGGCGAAGCCGATCGGGCCGAAAACCTTCCCCAGAAGGCCAACAAGCACGATCGGCCAGTGCCGGTAGGGGTCGCCCGCGGCGACGAGGTAGCCCACCCCGTACACCCCGACGATCATCCCGACGCACTGCCAGATCTCGGGGTAATTCAGGCGGGCGATGCCGCACAGGTCAAACAACAGGTGGGGGAACGCGATGACGGTCGCGCCCCACGCGAGGTTGTACACCCCGGCGGCCCGGAGACACCATCGGGCCCACCCGGGCGGTTCAGTGCGGTTCGCGGTCATCTGCCCTCCCGTCGGTCAGCGGGGCCGAACGCTGGCGAGCCCGCCGTCGATCCCCAGAACCTGCCCCGTGACCCAGCCCGAGTCCGGGCCGAGCAGCCATTCGATCGCCCCGGCCACGTCCTCCGGGTCGCCGACCCGCCCGAGGGCGTGCATGGCCGTGGACGCCTTGAGTAAGTCTTCGTTCGCCCGTCAGGCGGGCGGTCATGGGCGTGCGCACCAAGCCAGGAGCCACGCAGTTGACCCGGATGCCGCGGGGGGCGTACGTTACTGCTTTGCACGACTCATTTTCTCTGGTGGGTTGAAGGGTGGTCTTTGTGTTGTTGCTTGGCTTGTTGGAGGAGTTTGTGAACTGAGGTGTGTGCCCCGGACTGTTTTGCTTTCGCTTGGACG
>CANLGS010000528.1 GCA_947490035.1 Gemmataceae bacterium | reverse complement strand
CGGGTGCTGGTCCTCAGCGGTGTCTGGGACCGAGCGTATGCGGCGTACCTACACGCTCAGCCACTCCCGAAAGAGGTGAGTTACCGGCCGCGAGAAACCAAAACACCTGCAATTGCAGCGTAAACTCGGGGATCGGGGCAACGGCACCCAAACTGCCCGCGAAAGCCCCGGAACTGAAGAACGAGACGGGTGTCAACAAGCCCTGAATCTCTCCCCGGCCGCGACTCGCTGGCGTGGCGGCCGGATGGAGGTCGGCGTCACTCCGACACCCGGCCCACTGGTACCGATCTCCGGCCCAAGTTCCGCGTGGCTGTTCGGTCCGTTGACATCATTGCCCACCTCGGAGTTTCGACGTGCGTAGCTCGTTCAGGTTTCTCGCCGGAGGCGCCTCGCGACTCGCGCGAGATACGGCCCCAATGACCGGCCCCGATAGTCCGTCCCGTTCCTACCCCCCGCTGCTCGCGTTACTGGTCGCGGTGGTCGGGTTGCAGGTCGCACCGCTGCGAGCCGCCGAGCCGCCGAAGCCGAACATCGTCTACATCCTGGCGGACGACCTCGGGTACGGCGACATCGGCTGCTACAACCCGGCGTCGAAGATTCCCACGCCGAACATGGATCGGCTGGCGAAAGAGGGCGTGCGGTTCACGGACGCGCACTCGCCGTCCGCGGTCTGCACGCCGACCCGCTACGCGCTACTCACCGGCCGGTACGCGTGGCGGACGCGGTTGCAGCGGAACGTGATCGGTCCGTTCGCGCCACCGCTCATTGCGGAGAAACAACTCACGGTCGCCGGGTTGCTCCGCAAGCAGGGGTACGCCACCGCGTGTATCGGCAAGTGGCACCTCGGCTGGGGCTGGCCTGAGCCAGGCGACGGCGGCAAGCGCGACTTCTCCAAACCGATTCCCGACGGCCCGACCACGCGCGGCTTCGACCTCTACTTCGGGACCGACGTTCCGAACTACCCGCCGTACTGCTTCCTGGAGAACGACCGCACCGTCGGCATCCCGTCGGAGGCCGCGCCCGTCGGGCGCGACGCCTTCAACATCGCCGGCCTCATGGTGCCGGGCTGGAAGCTCATCGACGTGCTGCCGGGGTTGGAGGAGCGTGCGGTCGAACACATCGAGAAGGCCGCGAAGGGCGACAAGCCGTTCTTCCTCTACCTGCCACTCACGTCGCCGCACTACCCGGTCGTGCCCGCGGCGGCGTTCAAGGGGAAGAGCAAGGCGGGCGAGTACGGCGACTTCGTGGTGCAGACCGATCATGTGGTGGGCGCGGTGCTCGACGCGTTAAAGAAGAGTGGCGTCGCGGAGAAGACGCTCGTGATCCTCACGAGCGACAATGGCCCGGAGGTTTCCGGCGAGGTGAAAAACGGTGTCTACGACCGGCTGAAGGAGTTCGGGCACGCCAGCATGGGCACGCTCCGCGGGGCGAAACGGGACGCCTGGGAGGGCGGCCACCGGGTGCCGTTCGTCGCCCGCTGGCCGGGAAAGATCGCGGCCGCGACGACTTGCGACGAGACCATCTGCCACGTCGATCTGATGGCGACGCTGGCCGCGATGCTCGACGTGAAACTGCCCGCTGATGCCGGCGTGGACAGCGTCAACATCCTGCCCGCGCTGCTCGGCGAGAAGCGGAAAGCCCCGCTCCGGGAAGCGACCGTGCATCACAGCGGTCAAGGCAAGTTCGCGATCCGCCGCGGGGACTGGGTGCTGATCCTCGCCCCCACCGGCGACGACAACCGCAAGCAGGGCGAGCCGCCGTGGTTCCAGAAGGATCGCGGGTACGCGCCGCACACCGAAGTGGGCGAACTGTTCAACCTCGCCACCGACCCGACGCAGAAGAAGAACGTGTACTCGACCGAGACCGCGAAGGTGAACGAACTCGCGACCCTGATGGAACGCTATGTGACGGAGGGCCGCGGCACGCCCGGTCCGAAGCAGAAGAACGACGTGGAAATCACCTGGGACAAACGGGGCAAGTAAGTATTCAGACCAAACACGCACTGATGGAGGCGACCTCATGACTACCGCTGTTCTGCTCTCGCTGGTTTTGCTCGCGGCCGAACCCGAGTTCAAGCCCGACCAGAGCAAACTCCCCGTCCCCCCGCCGACGGGCGCGCATGTGCTCCTCGACGACAAGGGGAAACACTCGTTCTTGAGCATGGCGGGCGAGAAGATCGACTGGCCGGTCGAGGACGGTGCGGTCACATCGACGCCCAAGAAGAACCAGAACCACATCGTCTCCAAACTGCACTTCCGAGACGCGGACATTCACGTCGAGTTCCTGCTGCCCGAGAAGGGACCGGGGAACAGCGGCGTCTACATCCACGGGAACTACGAGGTGCAGATTCTGAACTCGTTCGGCAAAGAGAAGATCACCCAGGACGACGCTGGCTCGCTGTACGGGTTCTCGGCGCCGCTCGTCAACGCCTGCCGGAAGCCGGGGGAGTGGCAGGTGTTCGACATCCGCTACCGTGCCCCGCGGCGCGACGACGCGGGCAAGATCACCGA
Organism: Gemmataceae bacterium; assembly: GCA_947490035.1. Classification (GTDB taxonomy): domain Bacteria; phylum Planctomycetota; class Planctomycetia; order Gemmatales; family Gemmataceae; genus Gemmata. The sequence goes on along the minus strand of CANLGS010000528.1, from coordinate 1,575 downwards.
GAACGGGACCGTCACCGTGTGGTTCAACGGGAAGAAAGTTCAGGACGCCGCTCAGTTCGGCGAACCGAAGTCGACGTTCCACCCGTTCCGGTTCGGCAACACCCCGTACCTGGACAAGATCCGGGATCAGCAGAAGAAGACGCTGGTCGGGCCGGTGTTCCTTCAGGACCACGGCAACCCCGTGAAGTTCCGCAACGTGTGGGTTCTCCCCGCGGACGACAAGGCCTTCGTCTACGAACCCGACGGCAAGTGAGCGGAGAACCGCGCCGCGTTCACTTGTAGAAGATCGGCTTGCGCGGCACGACCTTGAGTTTCGCGTAGTCGAACCCGCTGCCCGGCGGGTTGTACTCGCCGACGATGTCCACCTTCGACCGCGGGTCGATCTTCTCTTCCAGCCCCAAACACCAGTACGCGGCGTTCACGGTCAGCCGGCGCAGGCCGGCGTTCTGGAAGTCCTCCGCGCTGCCCATCGTGGTGTTAAACACCCGCGCCGTCTTGCCGGTATTGCTGGTCCACGCCTTGACCCACGCGACCGGGAGCGCGATCAGGTCGGGGTTGGGCGCGTCGTCGGGCTTGCGTCCCTTGAGGGGTTGGCCGTCCACGAGCGGCGTGCAACCAGCGGGCAGGCTCCCGCCCTCCTTGAAGGTCCGGTACACGTCGGTCAAGCCCCAGATATCCTTGACGCCCTTCAGTACCGGGTGGTCTTTGTTCTTCTCGACGATGATGCCGCGCGTCGAGTCCGCCTGCCAGCGCCCGTGGTGGTTGCGAAACGAACCGCCCAGGATGTCCTCGCCGAAGTCGACCTTCTTGCCGTCCTTCTTGTACTCGAAGCCGAGGAACCCGTGGTTCGCGGTGCGGATGCCGATGACCGGCTTGCCCGCGTCGAGGTACTCGTAGACGTGCTTCAGTTGCGCGTCGGGCAGCGAGATCAGCCGGCTGAAGAGGACGACCAGATCGGCCTTCGCGAGGTGTTCGAGACCGGGGACGTTGTGCGTGACGGTCTTGTCCTCCCAGCGGATCTTCTTGGTGGGATCGACCTCGTCCTTGTCGTTCACGCTGAACAGCACCGTGCAGTGGAACCCGTGGTGCTTGGCGAGAACCTTCGCGAGCATCGGGAGCGCGTACTCGCTGCGGTACTCCTGATCGGCGGCAATGAGGACGATGTGCTTGCCCTTGCCCGGTCCTTCGCCGCCGGGGTAGGTGAGCCACAGCGGGCTTTCGGGCACCGGGTGATCGGCCGCGCGCACCGAAGCGGCGCAAGGCGACAGGAGCGCGAGAAGCGCGAACACCGGGCCGGCGAATCGGCGAGCCAACATGCGGAATCCTCAGTCGGTGTACATCAGGGGACGGCTACTTCGCTTTCGGAACTTCGTTCACGGTGTAGTACGCGTTGCGGTGCAGCAGTTCGTCCTTGTCGCGCGAGCGCAGCGCGCCGAGGTCGAACTCGTGGACGTGGCCGCGGATCAGTTTGTCGAGAACGAGCGTCGCGGACAACCCGTCGGCGGCGAGTTTGACGCTCTCGACCGCGGGCGTCGTCTTCTCGATTTCAGGACCACCGTAGCCGCCGTGGTACGG
>CANLGS010000527.1 GCA_947490035.1 Gemmataceae bacterium | reverse complement strand
GCGGAAAAACACCCCTCAACTTGGGAAAAACAGACGGTTTGGTCAGGTCACTTCACTGCAAATCTGTTACCCTCGGTTGAACCTGGCCGATTTGGAAAGGAAAATCACACATTAAGGCAAGGACATCGCCGATTACTGGCTGCGCAAATGTGGTTATTACGGTAACACAGCACCCACCCGGAGAGATAATGAAAACCGTGTGAGTGGGACCGCGCGGAAGTCCAGTCAATTCGATCTCGCGCTGTGGAAGTTCAGGACGACCAATTCAGAGCAAGCGGTGAAGAACCGAGCGCCTTCGCAGGAGCGGCTCGCGGGCACGGGGTCCGGTTTGACACATTCGGGCGTTTGCCGCTTGCTTTCGGCTCGTGTTCCGACGACACTTATTCCCCCACGGAACTTTTCCGGGCTGCCGACCGTCCAACCGCGGGATTCTTGCTGCCCCGCTGGTCGTCGCCCGAAGCGCGTGATTTCCGACGCTCCCGCCGAACAGTGTTCCCGCCCACAATACTGCCAGTCCAGCGCGAACCGCGACGAGCCGACCCGAGGCGTGTCCGGTTCCCTTATTGCATCCGAGCCACTCATGAACTTTGCCGCTCTTCACCTGCGTCTCCTCTTGCCCGCCCTCGTACTCGGCGGGGCGACACTCATCGGCATCGAAGGTCACGGCGCGCCCCGCGCCCCCGACGCGCAAGACACGGCAAAGGACAAAGACAAGGAAAAGGGCGGGCCGGAACGCGGGTCCATCATTGAGGACCGCGCCGCGCGCAAACTCCTCGAAGCCGGCACCCCGGTCCGGACGACATCGGCCTGCTGGTCGAAGTGTCGGACAGCTCGCTGCTCATCGACCGGCACGATAAGGGCGGCATCTACGCCCGGCACGGCATCCCGGTGTACTGGGTCGTGAACGTCGTCGATAAGATCATCGAAGTGTACACGCAACCGGCGGGCGCCGGCGACGCGGCGGCTTACGCCCAACGCGACGATTATCCCGTCGGCACGGCGGTTCCGGTCGTCCTCGACGGCACCGCGGTCGGCACCGTCGTGGTTTCCGAGGTGATGGGCTAAGATCACAAGCCGCACAGCCAATTCGCCGGCAGGAGGTTCCTATGTCTACGACCACAGTCAGACTGCCGCTCATGCCCGCACCGGAGTTCGCCGAGGGCGCCGGGTTCCGGCCGTTCACCATCGACGAATACCACCAGATGATTCGGGCCGGCATTCTGACGGATGGGGAACCAATCGAACTCCTCGAAGGCTGGATGATAAAGAAAATGTCACACGGCACCCCGCACGACAGTAGCATGGACGCCTTCGAGGGGCTGCTTCCGACTCTGCTGCCGTCGGATTGGTTCATGCGATGTCAGCGGGCGATAACGCTCTCCGACAGCGAACCGGAACCAGACTACGCCATTGTTCGCGGACCGCGGAGCCGCTACCGCGAGGTTCACCCCACCCCATCCGACATCGGCCTCGTCATCGAGTTCTCGGTTAGCTCTTTGCGGGTTGACCGCGTTGGCAAGGGCCGCATCTACGCCCGCGCCGGCATCCCGGTATACTGGATCGTGAACGTCGCGGAGAAGGTGGTCGAAGTGTACACCCAACCGACCGGTCCGACGGAAACGCCGGGTTACGCCCAACGCGACGATTATCCCGTCGGCACGGCGGTTCCGGTCGTTCTCGACGGCACCGCGGTCGGCACCGTCGCGGTTTCCGAGGTGATGGGTTAATATCCGGCGGACGGGAGCGAACACGGTTGCGTGGGGGCCGCGTTTGCGGTCGCAATTCCAGCAGGCACGACACACCCGTAAACGGGTCCGACATATGGCTCACGACTACGACCGAGACGACCGAGACGACCGAGACGACCGAGACGACCGGCGTCGCAGCCGGGATCGCGATGACCGCGACGAGCGACGCCCCCGGCGCGCCCGCCGGCGGTACGACGACGACCGCTCCGAATACCGCACTTCCCGCAAGGAAGTGAGCGTGCTCGGCATCGTCGCGCTCGTCAAGGGCATCGGCGCGCTGATCCTGAGCCTGATCCCGTGCTTCGGCATGTTCGCCATCGTCGCGGCCGGACTCGCGCTGACGCTCGCAATTGCCTCAATCCTAATCGCCCGTTCCGGGCGGCAGGGCATGGGCTTCCCCGTCGCCGCCACCGCCGTGAGCGGGACCGCGGTCGCATTCTCCGTCATGTGGATCGCCATGTTCGGCGCGATGTTCCGCGGTTCTGAAGAGCGTGCCGAACGACGGGCGCCGCAGCCGCCCCCGCCCCCACCGCCGATCGTGCAGCCGCTGCCCCGCGTGCAGCCGCCCAAGGTTCTCCCGCCGAAGTTCGAGGAACTCGACAAGGCCGCCCACGAGCGGTTCCAGAAGCAGTTGCTCGAAGACCTCGCGAAGGACCGCATCAAGGAAGCGATCCGCAACGGCCCCGGCCTGCCCGTGACCGCCGAGAAACTGGAAGCCGACTACCGCACGAACGTGGTCGCGGGCGAAACGAAGTACAAGGACCAGGTGCTCGAAGTGACCGGCACGGTGGTGCGGATCGTCCGCGAACCCGGCAAGCTCTCCTACACGCTGGAACTGGCATCGGGCGAACTCGCGACGGTGAAGTGCGAGTTCACCAAGCAGGCCAAGCACCCGCTCGCTTCGGTCGAAGCCGAGCAGAAGGTGAAGGTCCGCGGGCTTTGCACCGGCCGCGTCAACGAGTCGGTGCAACTCAAGGACTGCGTCCTGGCGAAGTGACGCCGGAGGCTCGCCAGCCGCGCCGCGGCGGACTACAAAAGCTCCGCCCGGCAACGCACCCAATCCCGGTGAGCGCCCATGTCCGACGAAGACGAAGACGACCGGCCACGCCGACGTTACCGCGACGACGACGAAGACGACCGGCCGCGACGCGCCCGCCGGTCGGGCAACTCCGGTCCGCCGCCGGCGGTGACTGTTCTCGGTGTCCTCTCGGTCGTCATCGGCGCACTCTCGCTCCTCGGCAGTTTCATCCCCTTCATCGGCATGTTCGCGATTGTCACCGCCGTCATCTCGTTGGTAATGGGCGTCATCGGGATCGCAATCGCAAAGCAGGCCAACAGCGGCATGGGGTTGCCGGGCACCGGCACGGTTCTCAGTGTCCTCGCCATCGTGATCGCGATTGCCTGGTTCGTCATCATCAGCGTGTTCATGAAGGGCTTCATGAAGGTTGGCGGCGAGGACGCCGGCGAAAAACTCCGAGACGAGAACCGCCAGAACGCGCAACAGCAGAAGAACGAATCGCCGGGCAGCCCGGTCTTCCGGTCACGGCGGTCGAACTGCACGAGGCGTACGACACCAACAGCATCCGCGCCGACACGAAGTACAAGCGTCAGGTTGTGGAGGTCACCGGCGCGGTCATTCGCGTCAACGACCGTACGTTCCAGGTGGTGGTCGAACTCGTTGGCGACGAAAACGATCGCGAGAATACGGTCGAGTGCGAGTTCACGCCTGAAAGTCGCGCGGTGCTGGCCGCCCTCGTCCCAGACCAACAGGTGACGATCCGCGGGCGCTGCACCGGAAAGATCGGTCGCCGCGTCTTCGTCGCCGACGCCATCCTGGTGAAGTAACGGGCGGTCATGCCAGCGGCGGCCGTTGCTCCGCAACGGCCACGACCGGCAGGCCGAGTAGCCGCTTCACGGGGATGAGTTCGCCCATGTCGTTCCCCTCCACGCGGTGGCCGACCCACTGGAGCAGGTAGCCCAGCGCGATCGCGCCCGCCCCCCAATACCACTTTAGAACGAACAGCAGCGACAGCCCCGCGAACGCCAGCGGGATGCCGAGCATGTGAACCCAGAAGTTCGCCGGCGCGCGGTGCCGGTGAAGCCAGTTCTGCCGCGCGCGGCACGCGAACGCCAGCAGTCGTCGCGCGATCGGGAAGCTCATACCGGTCAGTTTCAAATTCCGCGTTCGAAGTTTCAAGTTGTTCCGCGCCGCGACTTGGCGAACCCGCCCGGAAACGTCAGACTGTCTTTAACGTGGAACCTCGAACTCGGAACTTGGAACTCCCTATGCTCGCACCATCCATCCTGGCCGCCGACTTCTCCCGGCTCGGCGAACTCG
>CANLGS010000526.1 GCA_947490035.1 Gemmataceae bacterium | reverse complement strand
GTGGCTCAGGTGCATCTGGCAGCAAGCCAGGTCTGGATTCCGGCACCCACGGGAACGCCTCGTTGAGGTGAGCAGCCCCTGGTGGCCGCCTGGGTGATTCGCATCTGGGAACCCAACCCGCCATCTGGGGTGGAGGCCTTGGAGTGGATTCTGGTGACATCCGTGTCCACCCAGACGGTCGGCCAGATTCGGGAACGTCGGGACTGGTATGCGTGCCGCTGGATGGTGGAGGTGTTTCACGACATCGAGAAGAACGGTTCTAGCGAGGAAGATCGTCGGTTCGAGACGGCGGCCCGGATGACAGCATGTCTGGCGATCCTGTCGTTGGTGGCGGTGCGAATCTTCCAACTGCGGACGGCGTTAACGAGCCAACCCAATGAGCCAGCGAAAGAGGTGGCGAGTGCGGAAGAAATTGCGGTGGTGAAGAAGTGGGTGCAGCATCGGGGTCGAAAGCGGTTCACGGTGAGGGACTTTGTGCGTGGGGTGGCCAGTCTGGGAGGGTTTCTGGGTCGGACGGGAGACGGGGAGCCTGGCGTACGCACACTGTGGCGGGGCTACCAGAGACTGCAAGATCTGCTCCTGGGCTACCAGATGCAGCAGAAAAATGTGGGTAAGAGATAGGGCAGAACCCGACCCCGAGCCGGGCGGCCTCGTCGAACAGCGGGCGGGTAGCGGCGTTCGGCACCTCGTCCTCGAAGTAGGCGTCCAGTTCGCGGTCGTCCTCGACCCACCAGTGCGGGAAGAACGGGACCAATGCGCACTCGGGGAAGACGACCAACTCGGCCCCGCGGGCGTGGGCCTCGCGGAGCAGGGCGGTCAGCCGGCGGACGACGCCTGCCCGAGTCTCGGCGGGGTCTATCGGCCCGGTCTGGGCTGCGGCCACGGTGAGGTGTCGTGCCATCGCGTCCTCGGTGTGCGGGCGGCTACTTCAGGTCGTCGAGACGGAAGCGGGTGTAGAAGAGCTGGTAGTTGCCGGACTCCCAGCGATCGAACAAGCAGCCGATGGTGCCGTCCGCCAAAAGGGCGAGGGAGGAATACTGCGCGTCGCCTGCTTGCAGGAGCTTCGACCGCGTCCACGTCTTCCCCTCGTCGAGACTTAGCCGCACCGTCAGGTCGCGTCGCTTCGGACCGGCCGGGTTGGAGAACAGCCACCGCGGCTTGCCCTCGGCGTCCGGCAGGCGGATCAGGCACCCCTGGCAGTGCGGATCGAACAGGGCGTCGTGTTCCGCCTCCGACCACGTCTCCCCACCGTCCTTGCTCACGGCGCCCGCCCGCCGCTCCTTCCCCTCGTTGGTGCGGGCGTTCAGGACGAGACTGCCGTCCTGTTTCTCGACCGCGTGGCACTCGCCGATCTGCCGGCCCACGGCGTCGCCCCGCTTCCACGTCTTGCCCCCGTCGTCGCTGAAGACCATGTGGCTGCGGTAGACGCCGTCCTTCTCGTGGGCGTGGTACGCGGGGATGAGCAGCCGGCCGGACTTGAGTTGGATGCCGGTGCCGGGACCGGTCCCGTACCACGTCCACTTCGGGTCACGGGCGGTCTCGGAGATGTCGCGCAACTCGCTCCACGTCTTGCCGGAATCCTTGCTGGAGATGACGAGAACACGGGTCCGCTCCTTGCTCGTACCGGCAACGATCCCTTCCTCGGTGTCGGTGCCCAGGCTGCGCGTCAGCCCCATCCACACGACGCCGGTCTTGCGGTCGGCGAGCAGGCACGGGTTACCGAGCGTGTTGTCGCCGTCCGACGCGACGACCGCCAACTTCGACCACGTCTTGCCGAAGTCGGTGCTCCGCTTGAGGACGATGTCGATCTTCCCCTTCAGCCCACCGCCGTCCTTCCGCCCCTCGCACACCGCCAGCAGGTCGCCGTTGGGTGCGACGAGCAGCGACGGGATGCGGTATCGCGGGTAACCCTCCTTGCCGCTGACGAACAGGTGGATCGGGGCGTCCTGGGCTCGCACGTCGGCGAGAACCCACAGGACGGCGACGAGGGCGAGTGCCGGACGCATGAGGCGACCTCGGTTCGTGGAGCGGACAGCCGGCACCCTGTTGGCTCACCGTGGCCGGAGAGCATCGAGGGTACTACTCGGCCTTCGGGGCGAGCCAGCGGACGGTGTTCTCAAGGAGTTGCAGAACGGGCTTCTCCTTGAAGACGGCGTAGGTCTCGTGACCAGGTCGGAAGTAGAACACCCGCCCCTTGCCGATGTTCCAGATCATCCCGCTGCGGAACCACTCGCCGCTCGCCCACCGTTCTTCGAGGATCACCTCGTCCGGTTCGGGAACGTGGAACGGCTCGCTGTACATCTCGGTCTTCGGCAACTCGAACTTCTCCGGCAGGCCCTTCGCGATGGGGTGGTCCTTCTTGAGTAACCGCACCTGACTCGGCTTGCCGTCCGCCCGGTACGCGGGGAAGCAGCAGTACGGCAGGAACACGGTGGCCTTCTCGGAACCGTCCAGGAACTTGCGCAGGTCCGTGTACGGCGTCAGCCGGTCGCCGCCCTTCGGCAGCGTGTACCGCTTCGGTGGATCGGTGAAGGTAATTTCGACCTTCGCCCCGTCGCGTTTGAATGCTTTCTCGGCGTCGAGGCGGGTGCGTTCGTACATGGCCTCCACGAACGGCGTGGACCAGTGCGCCGAGTGCAACGCGATGAGCGAGAGCGTTCCTTCCTTGATGCGCTGGATCAGCGGCAGAGCCATCTTGGGCGTGATCTCGGCCTGCCGCTTGTGGCCCCACCAGACGAGCACGTCGCACCCGCGAATGTGCGCCGGCGACAGGCCCTTCTCGTCGTCCTCGATGCTGACCGACTTCACCGTGAGTCCCGGCTTGTCCTTGAGGTAGTTCGCGATCTGGTTGCCCAGGAAGTTGTCGTACGCCTGCTTCTGTTCGGGTTGCTGCTCGTCCCACACCACGACGCTGATCGACTTCGCCTTCGGCTCGGCGGCGGTTAGAGCCGCGGGCAGGAGCAGTCCGGTGGCTGACGCGTGGAGGAACTCGCGGCGGGTGTTATCGGCGATCATGGCGTGGTTCTCGGAGCGTTCAGCCGGGGAGGGTGCGTGATTCAGGTTTGTTGAGCGGGTGCTGATCCTTGCGACCGTCCGCGACCACGGCGACCCATTCCGCGAGTCGCCGGCCCAAGAGCCGACACGCGTCTTGTACTTCGGCGTCCCGCGGTTCCTTCGCAGCGACTGCCCCGTAGTGGGCCGTCATCGTCTTGCCGGCGTAGTCGGTGACGCCGAACACCAAGAAGCCGAAGTTCATGAGCACCATCTGGAGCGACTGGCAGGCGATCTCGGCACCGCCGCCCCATCCGCCCGACGAGGAGAAAGCACACGCCACCTTGCCGTCCACCTTGCCCCAGTGGGTGAACATCTCCTCGTCCCAGAACCGCTTCATCTTCCACGACAGCACGCCCATGTTCGTGGGCGACCCGACCGCCAGCCCGTCGCACCAGTACACATCATCGGGCGCCGCTTCGGCCACCTCGCGAACGCGGACCTCGGAGTCGGGAATCAGTCCGGCGCCTTCGGTCACGAGTGCGGCCATCTTCGCGGTGTTGCCGCTGGCCGAGTGATAGAGAACCAAAATCTTGCCCATGCCGTTCTCGTCTCTCGGATCGGCGTGACCGTGTCAATCACGGGTACGATACGGTCGCTGTGCCGGTCCGGGAGGAGGTGCGCTCACCGATCACGGGTTCCGTCGCGACCGGCCCCACGCCGGATCATCGGCCCGGTCCAACAAGGGCGATGAGAAGCGAATCGGAGTTCGTATTTCGCCGGCACTTCACACCGCAGGCAAGACCGCGTTCGCGACACCGGTTTCGACCTGCAACACACCGAACACATCGCGGCATTGACCGAATGGGGCGAATCCGACCAAATGAGGACGCCGGCCGAACTGTTTGGCAGACAGGGATTCGACCGGCGTCCCAAGGAACCAGTCATCCCCTATTTCCCAGATGACCTTCGACTTTCGGCACGGCATGTGCGCCGGAACCCTGGGATTCCCAGCGATTCTGCCTCATTCCTGCCGAAATGACCGAGGGACCCAATGGGTGACCGCCGAAATGACTCACTCCGCGTGGATTTCGACCGCGAGATCAAGTTGG
>CANLGS010000525.1 GCA_947490035.1 Gemmataceae bacterium | reverse complement strand
TCAGCAGCACGCCCGCGACCACCCCGTTGCCGAGGAGGATCAGGATCATCGTGCCGAGAAACTCGCCGAGGATGTCGTTCATGGATCGGTCCTTGTCTTGAGCCGGTCAACCTTCCGCCGCGGCGCGCATCGCGCGCCAGACCGCTTCCACATCGGCGCGCTCGGTCGCGAGGGCGCCGACGGACACGCGCACCATCCACCGGCCGGCGAGCGTCGCGGGCGTGACGTAAGCCGCGCCCGACGCGTTCACGCGCTCGGCCCACGCGCGCGTGTGCGCGTCGAGCGCGTCGCCCGATAGCCCCGGCGGTTCGTGAACCACGCACACCGTCTGAAGCGGCACCGGCGCGACCACCTTCCAACCCGGAGTTCGCGAAACTTCTTCCGCGAGCCACTGCGCGTTCGCGATGTCTCGCCGCAGCCGCGCCTGTAACCCCGACACGCCTTCCGCGCGAATGAGACACCACAGCTTCAGCGCGCGGAAGCGCCGGCCGAGCGCGATGCCCCAGTCGCGGTAGTTCGGCGCGAGGCCGTCGGCCGCCGTGCGCAGGTAGCTGGGGCTGGTGGACATCACGCGAATCAGGTGCTGCGTGTCGCGAACGTAGAAGAGCGAGCAGTCGAACACCGCGCCGAGCCACTTGTGCGGGTTCAGCACCACGGAGTCGGCGCCCTCAATGCCGGCCCACATCCAGCGGCATTCGGGCAGGATCATTGCGGAGCCGGCCATCGCCGCATCGACGTGAACCCACAGGTCGAAGCGCGCCGCGATCTCCGCGATCGCGCCGACTGGGTCGAGCGCGGTCGAAGCCGTCGTGCCGGTCGTCGCGACCACCGCGCACGGCACCTTGCCGGCGATGATATCGGCGCGAATGGCGTCTTCGAGCGCATCAGCGCGCATCGCGAAGCCATCATCGGTCGGAATCGCGTGGACGTTGTCGCGGCCGAACCCCGCGAGCAGGGCAGCCTTCTCGATGGAACTGTGGCTCTGCGTCGAGACGTACACTACGAGCGGCCACGGCTCCGCTTGCAGCCCGCCGCGAACGAGTGAGAAGTTCGTGGTGCGTTCGCGAGCGCAGATCAGCGCGAGCAGGCTCGCGGTCGAAGCGGTGTCCTGAATCACACCGCTCCACGCGGCGCTCAACCCGACCATCTGCCGCATCCAGTCGCAGACGTGTTCTTCCAACTCCGTGAGCGCTGGACTCGATTGCCAGTTCAGCCCGAGTTGGCCGAGGCCGGTGCTGAGGAAGTCGCCGAGTACGCTCGCAAGCGCCGCGTTCGACGGGAAGTAGCCGAAGAACCGCGGGTGTTGCCAGTGCGTGAGCGCGGGCATCAGAATGTTGTTGAGGTCGGCGAAGACCGCGTCGAACGGCTCCGCGTTCGCGGGCGGTTCGGCCGGGAGTTGCGCCCGCACCGCGCCCGGTTCGGTGGTGGCTCGCACCGGGCGCGTCGCGACGTTCGCGCGGTAGTCCGCGATGAAGTCGATGAGCTTGTGGCCGTGTTCGCGGAACTCGTCGGGCGTCATCGCAGCCTCGCGTGAGCAAACAGACCGGGCCGCGGATCGCACCGCGGCCCGGCATCCTTCGGAATGATCTACTACCCGACCTGGGGCGCGGAAGGCTCACGGCACCGCCGAATAGCTCTTCGTTTAAACGGTGCCGAAACCGCGATCCGCGAGGTTGCTCCAGCCCGGCACCGTTTAAACGAAGAGCTATTCGGAAGCGGTGCTGGAACAGCCTTCCCCGCGCAGAGTGCTGAGGCAAGCGCTCGGATGACGCAGCATCATCCTGTCGCAAAGCGACGAGCTAGACTTCTCCCGAAGGATGTGGTGAGGATACCCGACTGACGGCGCGATGCAACTGTAGACTTTCGCGAACACGATGCCCACAATCGGCACATGTTCGTAGTGACCCGATTCATCGGGTCTGCGGCGCCGGGCGCTTCGCGTAGCGCACTCGCGCCGCGACGCGGCGAACCCGATGAATCGGGTCACTACGAACAAACGAGGCTCTCCATGCCACCCCTCTCCTACGCGCACGGCGCTTGTTCAATACCCCTCCTCGGCGAAACGATCGGCGCGAACCTGCGTCGCACCGTTGAGAAGTTCGGCGACCGCGACGCGCTGGTCGTGCGGCACCAGAACTTCCGCGCGACCTACCGCGAACTGTGGGAACTGGTCGCGCGCGCCGCGCGTGGGCTGCTCGCGCGCGGCGTGACGACCGGTGACCGCGTCGGCGTGTGGGCGCCCAACCGCTTCGAGTGGGTCGTGCTGCAATACGCGACCGTGCGCGTCGGCGCGATCCTCGTAAACATCAACCCCGCGTACAAGGCCGTCGAACTGGAGTACGCGCTCAACAAGAGCGGCGTGAGTCTGCTGTGCCTCGCGCGCGGCTTCCGCCAGACGGACTACCTCGCGATCCTCGCGGAAGTCCGCGAGCGGTGCCCGGCGCTTCGCGCGACGCTGGTGATCGACACCGAATGGGACTCGCTGCTCGCGGACGCGGAGAGTGTCCCCGAAGCGCAACTCGCGGAGGTCGAAGCGCGGCTCCAGTTCGATGACGCGATCAACATTCAGTACACGTCGGGCACGACCGGCTTCCCCAAAGGGGCCACGCTGTCGCACCACAACATCCTCAACAACGCGTTCTTCACGGCCGAACTTCTGGGCTACACCGCCGGCGACCGCGTGTGCGTGCCGGTACCGTTCTACCACTGCTTCGGGATGGTCCTTGGCAACCTCGGCTGCACCACGCGCGGCGCGTGCATCGTCGTTCCCTCCGAGTCGTTTGAGCCGCTCGCGGTACTCGAAACGGTGCAGGCAGAGCGCTGCACATCCCTGTACGGCGTACCGACGATGTTCATCGCGGAGTTGAACCACCCGCGGTTCGCGGAGTTCGATCTGTCGTCGCTGCGCACTGGCATCATCGCGGGCGCACCGTGCCCGGTCGAGGTGATGAAGCAGGTGCTGGCGCGGATGCACATGCGCGAAGTCACCAACGTGTGCGGCATGACGGAGACTTCGCCCGCATCGACACAGACCGAGCGCGACGATCCCTTTGAAAAGCGCGTCATTTCGGTCGGCCGCCCGGTTCCGCACGGCGAGATCAAGATCATCGACCCCGCGACCGGCGAAGTGGTGCCGCGCGGTGTCGCCGGCGAGCAATGCACGCGCGGCTACATGGTGATGCTCGGCTACTGGCAAGACGCGGCGGCGACCGCGAACGCCATCGACGACGCCGGATGGATGCACACCGGCGACCTCGCGGTGATGGACGGCGACGGCTACGTCAGCATCGTCGGCCGGTTGAAAGATGTCATCATTCGCGGCGGCGAGAACGTGTACCCGCGCGAGGTGGAGGAATTCCTGCACACGCTGCCGGGCGTGGCGGAAGCGCAGGTGATCGGCATTCCGTGCGCGAAGTACGGCGAAGAGGTGATGGCCTGGGTGCGCCTGCACGTCGGCGCGACCATGACCGGCGACGACCTCCGCGCCGCGTGCCACGGGCGCATCGCGACGTACAAGATTCCGCGCCACTGGAAGTTCGTGGACGCGTTCCCGATGACGGTCACGGGCAAGGTGCAGAAGTTCCGCATGCGCGAACTCGCGACGGAGGAACTCGCCGGTTCGTCGTGAGGCGCTTGCCTTTCGCGCGCCCGGTGCTCACAATCCGCGTACCACCCTCCTCGGAGCGCCGCATGACCCGCCACGTACTCTGTCTCCTCGTCGCCGCGACCGCGACCCTCCTCACCGGGCGCGCGGCCGACAAGGACGAGCCGTTCGTCGCGAAGGCGCTCACTGAGAAGAAGAGCTTCACCCCCGGCATCGAAGGGCCGGGGTGCGACGCCGACGGCAACCTCTACGTCGTCAACCTCAAGAAGAACGGCGACATCGCCAAGATCACGCCCGACGGCAAGACGGAAGTGTTCGTGGAACTGCCCGGCAAGAGCGTCGGCAATGGCATCGTGTTCGACAAGAAAGGCGCGATGTACGTCGCCGACTACACCGGGCACAACGTCCTCAAGATCGACATGAAGACGAAGAAGATCGAGGTCTTCGCGCACGACGCGACCACGAACCAGCCGAACGATCTCGCCATCGCGCCGGACGGCACCATCTACGCG
>CANLGS010000524.1 GCA_947490035.1 Gemmataceae bacterium | reverse complement strand
CGCCGCCGCCTGAAGGCGGCGTGAGCGCTCACTTGCCCTGAACTTCGAACCGCTTCTCCTGCCGGCCGGCGGTCACGGTCATCGTCAGCGTACTTTGAACGTTGAACCGGACCGGAAGGAGTTCCGCGATCTCGTCCACCTCGGGGCTGTCCGGGGTGTCGTACATCTTCTTCTTTCTGGTCACCTTCGGCGCGGTGATCTCGACTCGCCACTCGCCCGGCGACACCCGCGCCTCGAACTTCCCGTTCACGACTTCCGCGTCCATTGGGCGCAGCGCGCCGTCGGTCGGGATGAACCGAATCATCCCCTTCGGGAGCGGTGCGTTGTCGAGGAGCACTTCCCCGGCCACGACCGCTTCCGCCGGCGGTTTCGTACAGCCCAGCACAAGTAAACCCACGAAAAGCCCGGCGACGACCGGGCGCGAGACCGCGCGCATAATTGCACTCGCGAGGAGAGGCCCGCGCCTTGGCGGGCGCGGATATTTGAAGGGAACGCCGCTCAGAAGCTGGGAATGACTTCCCCGCCGTTCATGGTCCCGAGCGCGCGCCACGTCGAGAGGACGATCGTGTTCGAGACGAACCGGATCGAGCCGTCGCCCATGAGCGTGTTCACGCCGCCGCTGTGCTTGCTCCGCGCCGCCTTGTGCGAGTTCGCGGAGCCGGTCGTTGTGCAGGGCGGGTTGATGCCGTTGTTCAGGCAGTACGGGGTCACGTCGGTCCCGCTGTTTGGGGTGTTGATCGTCATAAACTGCGAACAGGGTCGGTCGTCGTTGAGGAAGTCGCCGCGGATGTCGAAGTCGGTGTCGTTGGCGGCCATGATGACCTCCGACATGAGCAGCGTGTTCGACGTGCCGTCGGTGATGTCGGCGAACTTGACCGTGCGCGACGGGCTGCTCGCGTTGTTGGCGTACCCGAACGGGGCGACGCCCAGGTTGGGGTTCTGCGCCGCGTCGGCCGCGTTGAACGGCACCGCCTGGTTGCCCCAGTTGATGACGTAGTTGCTGCGGGCGCGCCAGTAGATGTCGCCCTTCCAGATCGCGCCCACGCGATCGCTGGGGCAGTAGTAAAGCGGCGCCGTCTGGGCATAGATACCGTTGGTGGTGTTCGTCACCGTGTTCGGCTGTTGGTAGAAGTGCTTCGTCTGGTCGAACTTGTCCTGGAAGTTCCCCTGTTCGACGAACGGCCAGACGTAAACCGCCCACACGCGCCGCGGGTTGTTCCGGTTGCCTTCCGGCAACGCCCCGGTCGCGTCGTGCATCCCGTGCATTGCCAACCCCCACTGTTTGAGGTTGTTCTGGCACTTCATGCGCGCGGCGGCGTCGCGCACCTTCTGCACCGCCGGGAGTAACAGCCCGATCAGAATCGCGATGATCGCGATCACCACCAGCAGTTCGATCAGCGTAAACGCGCGCCTCGGCGCGTGCCGGAGAGTGAACATGACAGAACCTCGTAACGGATGAGACGGGAGAGAATCGTTGCGAGCGAACGAATCGGTAATTTGATCGTAGGCCGCGGTCGGACGAAATGCCACACCTATTCGACCGCGTGGACGAAAAAGGAGCCGGCGCGAACGGTGCGAGCCGCCCGGCCTCAAATCTTGCCGTCGAGACCGAGTTGGTGGAAGTAGTGCGTGACCGTTTCCTGGTTCTTCAGGAGCCAGTCGATGTCCGGCTCGTTCGCGAGCGCCTTGCGGATCACCTTCACCGTCGCCTCGCGGTTGACCGCGAACAGCCCGGCGTGGTCGATCTGACCTTCGGGGACGTTCAGCACACTCGGGTCGAGCCACACCGAGTAGATGATGCCCCAGTCGTTCGCCTTCTTCTTCGGGATGATGCCCTCGCGCACCGCGTCCAACACGCCGTTGGCGATGCCCGCTTGCACGCTGCCCATCAGGATGCTCGTGTAGCGCGAACTGGCGACGGTGACCTTGCTCACCATCAGCGTCACCGGGCGCACTTGCACGTCGCTATTGAGGATCGCAAACACACGCGTGTGCCCCTTCACCTGATCGCCCACCAGCGTCGCGAGCGCGGTTCCCACCGGCCCGTCGAGTTCGCCGATCACGATCTCCGGTTCGGCACACAGGTAGTCCTTGTCGCCTTCGACGAGCGCTTCGCCCGTCCGCATCACGATCTTTGCCATGTCTTCTCCGGGCACTTGGTGAACTTCGGGAATCTCCGGGCCGCGCATCGACCGCCGCGAACGCGGGCGCCGCGCGCTCGATCTGCGCCTTCCGCCCCTTCGGGGCCGGTTCGCCAGGGTCGCCGCCCTTGTTCGAGAGCATCGCCGCCACGCCGACGATCAGCCCGATCAGGAGCAGGATGAGCGCGACGAGCGCGAAAATCTTGGACCAACTCCACGGCCGCTCGCCGGACACCTTCCCGGTGCGCCCGTTGACGAGCAGTTGGAACAGCTTGTCGTGGTAGCGGTAGTTCGCGATCCACACCGGCAGCAGGCAGTGTTTGAACGTGACGCCGAGGTAGCGCGTGTCGGTCGTCTCGATGCGCTGGTGGTCGCCGCCGATGTCGCGCATGATGAGGCTACGAATCTTCGGCTGCATCATGTCCTTCGCGACCACCAACCCGGACTTCAAGTCCACCGCGTAGCGCTCGGTCTTCAGCCCCGCGAGGAACGAGTCCTGGAACGGTTCGAGTTCCGCGGTTTCCCACGGCTCCAGCCCGCGGATGAGGTGCGCGGGGACGCTCTTGGTGCCGCACACGAGCACGTCGTCGAAGAAGTGCTGCACCTCGCCCGACACCGGGTACCAGTGCGTCTTTGTCACGGTGCGGGTGCGGCTCACGTCGTTGCCGTTCGAGTCCTTCTCGGTGTAGTGTTCGGTCTCCTGGTAGTCGTCGCCGCGCATGCCGCGGTACTTCGTATACGTCATCGCGTCGTAGGTCCAGTACGGCAGGTACACGCCCGCGAGCTGACCGAGGTTCGCGACCTTCTTCAGCTCGCTCGGCGCGAACCAGAGGCCGTGTAGCCACTTCGTGAACGACTCGCGCGCGTGCCGCAAATCCACGCTGAAGGGAATGAGCGACTCCGGCGGGAGCATCCCTTCGACGGCTTCGGGCTTGTTCTCCAGGTGCGTGCTACAGAACGGGCAACTGTCCGTGACGACCTTGTCTTCGAGCAACACGGTCGCGCCGCAGCCGGTACACTTGGTCTGCGTCGAGCGGCCGGCGATGCCGCCGACGTTGCCCTTCACGAGCTTCCCGGCGTACTCGTTGAAGTTGCGCTCCTCGACTTCCCCGCCGCCTTCTTCGACGTTGGAGGTGTGGCCGCAGTACAGGCACTTGAGCGCGCGCGACCGCGGGTCGAACTCGACCTTCGCCCCGCAGTTCAGGCACGGGAACAGCTTGCCCTTCGGGGGCGCGTTCGTGACGGTCGGTTCCTTGTCCACCGGCGGCTTGGTCGCGGTGGGCAATGGCGGCGGGGCATCACCGGGAAGCGGGGGCGGCGTACTCATGGAAACAAATCCGAAATACGAAGTGCGAAATCCGATGCTTTCGGATTGCGTACGAGTATGTTGCCACGCAGCCGGTCACAAACCAAGAGCCGCTGCGAAGCGCGCCCAGTCCAAGATTCTGTAATGGTCGAAGGGCGTGGTTTTGCTGGCAGAGTCGCTTCGGACATACACAATCGCATTACCGAGTGCTTGAAACACATCCGGCTGCCAAGTGTCAGCGTGGCGATTTACAAGCAACGGTGTGTCGCTGAATCTCGGTGAATTCGGAGCGTAGAGAAGGGCGCAGTTCTGTTGCCCTGAGAACTTCTGTGGCCCATACAGCCACGTGTAGCGCTTCGTCTCGAGATCTTTTTCGCCAAATCTCTTCACCAACGCCGCATAAACTGTCGAGTGAGTCCAATTCATGTGCTGTTCCTCGATGGCTGGGTGGTGCGGACAATTTACCCTGGCGGAAGCGGCGGCGGCACGGCGGCGAACAGCCCCGCGAGTTCGGGCACGGTCTCGGCCGCGGCCCAGCCCGCCATGCCGGTCTTCCACACCAGCGTCGCGCGCTTGATCGTGCCCGCGTTCACGTGCGCCGCGAGCGCCGCCATATCGAACGGCCCGGCCTGGGCGCCGTTGATCGCGGCGTGGAAGGCGACCGCCGTCGG
>CANLGS010000523.1 GCA_947490035.1 Gemmataceae bacterium | reverse complement strand
GGAGGAGTTCACACATGACTCGTTCGCTGTTGGCCGTCGGCCTCGCGCTGTGCGTTGGGCTGTTGTTCCTCACCTCCGCGCCCACCGCCGCGCAGCCGGCTCCGGCGCCGGCGAAAGCCGCCAACCCGGAGGGCGAACTCGTCGATCAGGTGAAGAAGTCCATCGAGAAGGGCGTGAAGTACCTCAAGGACACCGCCGTCAAGAAGGGCGGGAACTGGGAGGACGGGATCATCTTGCCGGCGGCGGGCCTGGAAGGTGGGCCGACCGCGCTGGCCGTCCTCGCGCTGCTCAACTCCGGCGAGAAGGTGGACAGCCCGGCGGTGAAGGGCGGACTCGACTACCTCCGCAAGCTCAACCCCGTGAAGACCTACGTCGTCGCACTTCAGACGATGGCGATGTCGGAGGCACTGCTCGCGTCGAGGGACAAGAAGGACCTGCCCCGGATCGCCAAGAACGTGGAGTGGCTCGAGAAGAACGCGATCCGCCGCAACGGGAAGCTCGACGGCTGGAGCTACCCCGGTAACGATGTCGCGGACAACTCCAACACGCAGTACGCACTGCTCGGGCTGTACGCCGCGAAGGTCGCGGGCGTGAAGATCGACGATCAGCTGTGGAAGGAGGTGCAGGACTACTACACCCGCACGCAGAAGCTGGACCCGGCGAACGCGAAGGCCGGGTTCTGGATGTACGACAACCGCTCCTTCCCGCTGGCGCCGAGCTTCACCATGAGCGTCGGCGGCGCGTGCGGTCTGCTCATCGCCAACATGGGTTTGGACAAGAGCGAGCAGGGGCTGAACGACGCGACCGGCGTCGCCGCGAAGTGCGGCGTCTACTCCGACAACACCGAACTCGCGAAGGCCATGTACTACATCGGCGCCCACTTCAACTTCGAGCAGGGCAAGTCGTACTTCTACAACTACTACGGCATCGAGCGCCTCGGCCGCCTCTCCGGTCAGCGGTTCATCGGCAAGATGGACTGGTACCGCGAGGGGTGCGTCAAGCTCGCGAAGCTCCAACAGCCCAACGGCTCGTTCGAGTACCTGGCCGGCGGCGCGAGTTTCGACAAGGGCTACCCGGTCGTCACCACGTCGTTCGCGCTCCTCTACCTCACGAAGGGGCGCACGCCGGTGCTGGTCAGCAAGTTCGCGTGGGGCCGGATCGTGGACCGCGACCTCGCGAAGAAGGAACCGGCGCTGCTGGTCGAGCGCCACCCGGACGGCACCATCACCGACGCGCCTAACTGGAACCGCAAGCACGGCGACTGCCGCAACATGGTCGAGTTCGCGCAGCGCGAAATCTTCGACAACGCCCCGCTGTCGTGGCAGGTGTACGACATGCGCCTGCAAGACCTCTCGACCCCGGAGAAGATCGACTCCGAAGTGGGGCTGCTGCTGCAATCGCCGATCGTGTACCTGAACGGGCACGGGCCGATGCCGTTCGTCACGCGGGCCACGGAGAAGCTCTCCGTCCCCGAACAGATACTGAAGCGCTACGTCGAGGAGGGCGGGTTCCTACTGGGCGAGGCGTGCTGCGGCGACAAGGAGTTCGCGGCGTCGTTCGCGGACCTGCTGGCCCGCATCTTCCCCGGTAGCGCGCTCAAGAAGGTGCCGCCGGAACACCCGGTCTGGACGATGTTCCCCGGCATCGGCCCGGGCGACTTCCCCGACCTTATGTACCTCGACCGCGGGTGCCGCACGGTCGCGTTCTTCAGCCCCAGTCCGCTCGCGGGGTACTGGGAGGAGCGCCGCTTCATCCCGGCCGACGCGAAAGACCCGAAGAACCGCGGCGAGAAGGCGTTCTGCCTGTCGCGCAACATCATCGGCTACGCGACCGGCATGGAACTGCCCAAGCCGAAGCTCACGAAGACGACCCTGGTGGCGCCGGACAACAGCATCGCGCGGAGCAAGTTCCGCGCGCTGCAACTGAAGTACATCAGCGACGAAACCGCCCAGCAGCCGCCCGCGTCCGACGCCTTGCGGAACCTGATGTCCTACCTCGGCGAGCACGCGAAGCTCGACGTGGCGCAGACGAGCGCGGTGCTTCTGCCGTCCGATCCGGCGCTGACCAAGTACAAGTTCGTGTACCTGCACGGCCGCAAGCCGGTGACGTTCACGGATGTCGAGTCGGACAACATTAAGGGGAACCTGCAAACCGGCGGGCTGCTGCTCGCGGACGCCGCGTGCAACGACATCAAGCAGTGGCGGGAGTTCGACAAGTCCTTCCGCGACGCGATGGCGAAGATGTTCCCCGACCAGAAGTTGGAGGTGATCTCGACGAAGGACACCGAGCCGCTGATGAAGATCGCGTCGGGTGCGAAGATCAACCTGAGCAGTGTGAAGTGTCGTCGCGAGAACGCGGAGGGGACCGGCCCGGAGAAGGAGTTGCGGACGGTGCCGGTGTTCTTGGAGGGGATCAAGATCAACGGCCGTTGGGTGGTGATTTACAGCAAGTACGACATCGGCTGCGCGATCGAGGGCCACAAGTCCGCGGACTGCCTCGGCCACAACAAGGAGAGCGCGCTACGCATCGCCAGCGCGATTGTGCTGTACTCACTGCGGCGGAACTGACTGTCAAAATGGCACCCAGGATGCCAGGATGCCAGAATGCCACTCTTGTGAGTTGGCCTTCTGGGTCTCTGTCGGGCGGCTTGCCCTTCTCCGAGTCGGTGCGGCGCAAGATACTCCGCGGCGAACGACTTTCACGGACGAGTTTCGCACATTCCGCCGGCGCGCCACTGCGGCACGACCACCGGGTGTGTTCGCCTCGCCGGTGTTGGTATGTCGGGTTCGCGCACTATACTTCTCGCGGTCATGATTGAGACGTTCTTGACGAGCCGGAAGCGTAAGCGACGGATAACGCTGTCCGTCGCTTACGCTTCCGGCTCGTCAAGACCGAGTCGTCTTAGCTCCGGCCGCGCGAAGTATAGCGAAGTTGGCAAAGTGCGCCGCATCCCAAGTCGGACCGGGTTCGCCGAACCGACTGTTTGAGTGAGGCGCTACTCTTTCAGGCCAATTGCTTTTCCGTCGAGTTCCCAACGGGGTTCCACTTTGATCCCGAGGTGGCGATAAATGGTCGGTGCGATATCGACGCTCGTGGGTGCAGGCTCGATCGTCCCACGGACAGCGGACTTTCCGCTGAGGATCACAAAAATCGTCCGGTGCTCGGGGATGTCGCGGCCGTGCCCCTTGCCCGAGCCGCCGTGGTCTGTGCTCACCACGATCAGCCAATCCTCGGTCGAGTAAGATGGACGAGCCTCCAGCGCTTTCAGGATCGTGCCGATTTTCTCATCCACTCGGGCGATGGCGGCGAGGTACGGTGCCCCTTTCGGATCGAACCCCTGGGAGTGCCCGGCCCCGTCCGGTTCGTCGAATTGAACGAATAGCAGGTCTGGGTGATTGTCCTTGAGGAGCTTGCACGCGGTCTCCGCGACGGCGGCTTCCGTCTTATGCGCGGTCGTATGATCTGCCTTCGTCACAATGCGTTGTTCGAGTGGCTCCCACTGCACCACCGACGCCACGAAACTGCTGGGGCGGGCCCATGTGATGCGCTGGTGGAGGGTGGGGAATTCGCCGAGATTGGCCGACTCGAAGTTATTGCCGCGGATGCCGTGTTTTTTGGGCCACACTCCGGTGAGCAACGCCGTCCACCCGGATCCACTGCCGGTGAACTCGTCGGTCTGGGCCTTGTCGCTGAAAGAGCCGTTCTTGATAAGGCCGTGAAGGTTCGGTGCCTTCGCGGCCAGGAGAGCGTCCGGCCGGCACCCATCGAGTCCGATGAAGAGCACCTTCTTGCCGCCCGCTTTACCCTTCTCGGGGGCCGTGACGCCCTTCCAGTCGTCGGTCCGGAACGGCGAAGCGGGGAGGCCCTCTTTGTTCATCAGGTTCGGTTGAGCGGTGCCGTCCCAGCCGAACCGGACGGCGACGGGCGCCTTCACGGATTCGCTCCGGACCACCACCTTGTCGCCGTCTATCTTCGCTTCCGCCGCGAAGAATTTCTGGTCGGAACCGGCGACCATGAACCAGGAGAGCGGCTTGTCGTCGCGAGTAGCCAGCCCGCTGCCGATGTGGTCGAACCGGAGTTCAATCTTGTCGCCCTCCGCTTTCATGCTCTTGTAGAGCGGC
>CANLGS010000522.1 GCA_947490035.1 Gemmataceae bacterium | reverse complement strand
GCAAATCCGCCAAGAGCACCGAACAACGGACACGCCCAGACGAAAATCATCCGTGGCGGAAACCGTTCAAAGGGCTCAAGTGAAGACCCCAGGAAAGCGGACATTTCTATTGGGGACAAACTGAGGACATTTCTATTGGGGCCTGACACGCTTTCCAAATCCCCCTGTTGCAGACCCCACACGCTCGCTACAATTCCCCCACTTCGCTCCCGAATGTTGTGAACTCTGTCAGTTCGCCGGGAGCGGGGAAACCTTTAACCCCTGTACCCACCTTTCCGCCGCCGGATCGGACCGGGCTGCACGTCTCCCCACACTATGGTCAACCGCAACCTCCTCCGCCAGTTCGACTCGCCCGAAGACGACACCGACCTCGACCAGAGCGACGAAGACTTCAACCTCGCCATTGCGGAATGGATTCAGAGCGAAGAGCAAGACTACGAAGCCAACAAGATCGTCACCGGTAAGGTGCTCGAGATCCGCGGCGACGACGTGGTCATCGACATCGGGTACAAGTCCGAAGGCGTCATCAAGATCGACGAGTGGAAGGAAGACGGCAACGACACGCCGCCGCCGAAGGCCGGCGACACCGTCGAGGTGCTGCTCGAAACCGTCGAGAGCGAAGACGGCACGATTCAACTCTCCTACCGCAAGGCGAAGCGGCAGAAGGAGTGGAACGCGATCCTCGCCAAGCACAAGGAAGGCGACGTGGTCGCCGGCAAGGTGCTCAAGAAGATCAAGGGCGGGTTGCTCGTCAACATCGGCGTCAACGTGTTCCTCCCGGCCTCGCAGGTCGACATCCGCCGCCCGCAGTCGATCGACGAGTACATCGACCGCACCATCGAGTGCGTCATTCTCAAGATCGACGAGCAGCGGCGCAACATCGTCGTCAGCCGCCGCAAGCTGATCGAAGACCGGCGCAAGCTCCAGAAGGACAAGCTCCTTACCGAGTTGGAAGTCGGCCAGATCCGCAACGGCGTGGTCAAGAACATCGCCGAGTTCGGCGCGTTCGTGGACCTCGGCGGCATCGACGGCCTGCTGCACATCACCGACATGGGCTGGCACCGCGTCACTAACCCGCGCGACGTGGTCCAGATCGACCAGACGCTCGAAGTGTACATTCTGCACATCGACCGCGAGAAGGAAAAGATCGCGCTGTCGCTGAAGCACAAGACGCCCAGCCCGTGGCAGAACATCGAGGCCAAGTACCCGATCAACAGCCGCCACAACGGGGAAGTCGTCAACATCATGCCGTACGGCGCGTTCGTGAAGCTCGAACCCGGCATCGAAGGGCTTGTTCACATCTCCGAGATGTCGTGGGTGAAGCGGATCGCCGACCCGAAGGAGTTGGTGCAGATCGGCGACAAGGTCGAGGTTCAGGTGCTGAACATCAACCACGACAAGAAGGAAATCTCGCTCGGCATGAAGCAGTGCCAGAGCAACCCGTGGGGCGAGGTCGCCAAGACGTACCCGACCGGGACGATCATCACCGGCGTGGTGCGGAACCTCACCAACTACGGCGCCTTCATCGAAATAGAGGAGGGAATCGACGGCCTGCTGCACGTCTCCGACATGAGCTACGTGCGGAAGGTGTCCAACCCCTCCGAGGTCGTTCAGAAGGGCCAGAAGATCACCTGCGTCGTGCTGTCGGTCGATCAGGAGCGCAAGCGCGTCGCGCTGGGCCTCAAGCAGATGGGCAACGACCCGTGGGAGACCGACATCCCCGGCCGCTACGTGCCGGGCCAGAAGGTCCGCGGCAAGGTCACCAAGCTCACCAACTTCGGCGTGTTCGTGCAGTTGGAAGAGGGTCTTGAGGGTCTTCTGCACATCTCCGAACTGACCGACGCGAAGGTCGAGTCGCCGGAAGAGGTGGTGAAGGTCGGCGACGAGGTGGACGTGAAGGTGCTTCGCGTGGACGCGAAGGACCGCAAGATCGGGCTGTCGATGAAGAACGTGGACGACAACACCGTCCCCGACGACGTGACCGACATGCCGATCGAGGGGCCGGAAGCGGAAAAGGCCATGGAAGAAAAGATGAAGGCCACCCGCGAGAAGGAAGCCAAGAAGGAGAAGGAAGGCAAGGAGGGCGGCGCACCGGCCGCGCCGCCGCGCGAGAAGGAAGGCCCGAAGGAGAAGGAAGTGCTGCGCGGCGGCACCGGCGTGGCCGGCCCGCTGTTCCAACTCCCCGGCGACAAGAAGGACGAGTGAGTTTTGTGGCTTTGTCTTGTGGCACAGGCTTCCCGCCTGTGTTTCAGAAGGCAACACAGGCGGGAAGCCTGTGCCACAAGAATAAAATGACGCCGGCCCCGACGACAGGTCGTCGGGGCCGTTTCGTTTGTGTCGGTTCTGCCGGCGCTGTCGAATTTCGCGGCGCTTCCGCCCGCGAGCAGAGAAATGTCGGTTGACATTCCAGGAACTTTCTCGCGCGCCGCGTATTCTCAAACTGGTGTCGTGAGAACGGGTTGCGGAGGGCGTCGGAACGGCGTGTCGGCTCCGGGCGGAAATAGGTGTTGAACTCGCGCCGGACCGGAACGTATCTTTGGCGTGGTTGTGGAACCCTCCCGTCCGGTTCCGCGGCCCGCCGGTGCGCTCCGCTGGCGCGGCCTCCGACGCCTGTGCCGGCCGTAACGGTTCGTCGCGGCGGTTCGGTTGTGTCTCTGGTTCGCTCGACAACGCCCGAAATCCCCTCGTCCGGGCGTTCCACCCCACGCACTCGTTGAGTGTCTGTGTTCAGCGGTCGATACGTTCTTGCTGGTTCGTCCGCGGCGAGCAACGCCGCACGAACCCGAGCGCCCGGCCGAGCGGGCGCTGCGGACCGCCGACCGCGACCGACCCTTTGTTAGACAGGATGGCCGTTACCATGTCGCGACTCCGCCGCTACCGCCCGGACGTGGTCCAGTCCCCGCTGGAAACGTACCTGCGCGAAATCAACGAGACCGCTCTGCTCACCGCCGACCAGGAGAAGTCGCTCGCCCGCGCCATCGCCGTCGGCGACAACGCCGCCCGCGACCAGATGGTCCGCGCCAACCTGCGGCTGGTGGTCAACATCGCCCGCGGCTACACCGGGAAGGGCTTGGCCCTCCAAGACCTCATCGAGGAAGGGAACCTCGGGCTGCTCCGCGCCGTCGAGGGGTTCGACCCGACGATGAACACGCGGTTCAGCACCTACGCGAGCTACTGGATCAAGCAGAGCATCAAGCGGGCGCTGGTGAACACCGCCAAGACGATCCGCATCCCCGCGTACATGGTCGAACTGCTCTCCAAGTGGCGCCGCGCGACCAACAAGCTGAGCGACGAACTGGGCCGCCCGCCGACCCACGAGGAGGTCGCCCAGGTGCTCGATTTGCCGAAGAAGAAGCTGGCGATCATCAAGAAGGCGATCCGCGTGTACAACGCGGCCCCGCAGTCGGACCAGGGCGACGCGGGGTGGAGCATCGAGGAGATGCTGATGGACAACCGCGCGAAGACGCCCGACGACGAGATGGTGGAATCCGACGACCTGAAGCAGGTGCTCGTGCTGCTCGACAAGATGGACCCGCGCGAGGCGACCGTGCTGCGCATGCGGTTCGGGCTGAACGACGAGGAGCCGAAGACGCTGAAAGAGATCGGCGAGTGCCTCGGCCTCACGCGCGAGCGCGTCCGGCAGATCGAGGGCGAGGCGCTGGCGAAGCTCGGCGAAGACCTCAACGACGACTGACTCTCCTTTGTGGGGTAGGCCGCTGGCCTGCCTTCATTTTGGCAGGCCAGCGGCCTACCCCACAAAGAAGCCGCGCCGTTAGAATCGTTCCGCCCGCACCGCTTGGTTTCATCCCATGAGCGTACCGACACCCGCCCCGCCGTGGCGTGGGTCGAATGCGCATCCGCCCGCTCCGACCGGACCCGCGTGGCGGTCGCCGCCGTCCCGCGCCCCGTACCGCCCGCGCTGGCGGAAGCTCGCGCTCGTCGCCCTGTTGGGGCTGCTCGCGCTCGCGGTGGTCACGTGGGTGGTGTTCTGGATTCGCCCGCCGGCGCCGGCGCGCGTCGTCATCCTGTCGGCGAACTACGACCGCACGCTCGCGGTGCCGCCCAACCCTTACGGCAAGGCCGACGCACGCGAACTGTCCGCGCTCGCGAAGCCCGGAAGCCGGTT
>CANLGS010000521.1 GCA_947490035.1 Gemmataceae bacterium | reverse complement strand
GAAGGTGTTCAGCTCTCACGCTACCCAAAGAAGAAACGCGGTCCCAAGAAACCTCAACCGCGAAAGATAAGTGGTGCAGGTAGTCCACACATCGCTACCGCCAGAGTCCTGGCCAAATCAAGACATCGATGACATGTTGTAAGGGGTGAAGCAGGGAACCTACGTTACCAGCTGTCGGTCGCTGGCCCGCAAGTTCGACCGTCCGGTGATCGCGAACGAGGGGAACGTGAGCCGAGGAAACTCGGGTGCAGGCGACTGGGTGCGCATCAACCCATAGTAGCTAACCCTGGGTCGCAGGATTTCTTCAACTGAGGCGGACAGATGCTGTGTCTCCCGCACGGCCTCTCCTCATCGTGGTGGCAATATGAAAACTTTGATCGTTGCACTGTCGCTAACCGTTCTGGGGTGTTCCATGTTCTCCTCTGCCCCTGGTGCGGCGTCCGATCCGGCCAAGCCCGAAAAGGTGTTCGCGCCGCCTGGGGAAGATCAAGATATCATCGAAGTCCTGTCGGTGAGCGAGTCCGGAGACATCATCGCGGTTGGGCGTTCCGGCGCGACTTCGGCCGGAACCTCGGCGCTGTTGGACCGACAGGGGAAGGTGCTCAAGAGCTGGACGTCGGCGAAAGGCGCGGGCGTCACCCTCTGCGCGGTCAACGAGCGACTGGGGCTGATCGTGTCGGCTTCCGGCTCCTACGACGTGTCTGTCCTGAAGTCGAGTGGCTACAGCGTTGTAGCCAAACAGGAACTCGGCTACACCGCGTCCACCGTCGCTTTCCACCCCAAAGAGCCGGTCGTTCTGATCGGCACGGACGTTCTGCGCAACACGGAGGGCCTTGTCAGGCGCTACGACCCCGACAAAAAGCGGTGGGACGAGATCTTCGACACCAAGAAAGTCGCGGGCGTGAAGATCGAGGAACCCGGCGTGCGCGGACTGGAGTTCAGCCCGGATGGCACCCGCCTGGCGGTGCTCACCGGGAGCACCGTGCTGCTGCTGGACTGGAAGACGCAGAAGGTCGTCCACACCATCGCCTGGGATGGGAAGCACCTGTACCAGTCGTTACACTTCTCGCGCGACGGGAAGCGGCTCGTCCTGAGCGACCACAACCGCACCTTTTGGGTGTACGACACGGCCACGTGGACGAGTCAAAAGGTCGTGATCCCCGACGACGAACAGATGAAGCGGTTCTGCATCACCCGCGACGACAAGTACCTCTGCGCGGTGATCGCGACGCCGGACGGCAGCGACTATCAGGGCCGCTGGGCGGTCTACAGCTTTCCGGACATCAAGCCCCTGGCTTACGTGACCGCTCACGTGGGCTCCATCCAACACATCGTCGCCGACCCGAAAGAGAACAAGGTTCTGACCGGCGGGTCCGACGGCAAGATCATGCGCTGGTCGCTGGACGAGGTTCTCAAGTCGAAGTGAAGAATCCTTGCCGAGCGTTGCGTCCCTTGTCCGCCCCTGTCCGCTCCTTGTGCCTTCCCCTCTCGCCGTCGGAATGCAAAAGCAACACCCCGCACCAAGTCGTGCGGCGTGTTGCGTTGGCTTCAGCGGCGGTTCGTCCTTACTTCTTCTTCGGGGCGTGCGGCGGCGGGGCCACCGGTAACTTGACCACGACGGGCGGCGCGAACTTGCCGGCCTTGAACTCGGTCAGCAGCGGGCGGATCACCTCGCTCGGCAGGATCCACGTTTCCACGCGGCCGGCGCGGGCGATGTTGATGCCCATCACGTTGCCGTCGAGATCGACGACCGGGCCGCCGCAGTCGCGGGCGTCGACGACGAGGTCGGTCTGGAGCACCTGCGGGAACCCGGTGCGGCGCAGGGACAGCGTGCTGCCCATCGCGTTCTGCATTTCGCCGCGGTCCTTCGCCTCCGGCGGCGCGGTGCCGAGCGTCACTTTGAATTCCTTCACCTCGTCCTTGCGACGCACCTTCACCGCGATGACATCGCCACCCCGCATGGTGTCGAGGAAGCCGCGCAGCTCGCTCGGCCCGTCGATGGCCTTGCCGTTCATCTCGAAGATCACGTCGTCGGCGAGCAACCCGGCCTTATCGGCGGCGCCTCCGCCCGTCACCTTGGTGATGAGCGTGCCCGCCACCACTTTGCCCTTCGCGTCTTTCGCCTCGTCGGGCATGATGCCCATATACCCGCGGCTCGGGTTGGTGCCCCGCGGGTCGGGGATGCGGGTGTCGGCGAACCCGGTCAGCTTGCGGGTCATCACGCTGACGATGCCGACCGAGATCGGGTCGCTGGTCGGCCCGGCCGCGGCCAGCCAGTTCCCCTGCGGCACCTTCGCGGTGTCCGCGAACTTGACGGCCTTCAGCCCCTTGACATCCACCTTCAGCAGAGCCAGGTCCGTCTCCCGGTGCGCCGCGACGGTGATCGCCTCGTACTCGCTGCCGTCGGAGAGGCGGACGTACAGCACGCCCTTCAACTCGCTCAGCTTCGTGAGGATGTAGCCGTCCGCGTCCACGATCGTGCCGAGGATCGTGTCCTTGTCGTCGCACTTGATCCGGACCGTCGATTCGTTCGCCTTGGCGACGACGGGCTTGAACGGGGCGAGCAGTGCTTTATCCCTACCGAGTTGGGCGTAGGCCGGGGTACCGGCGACAGCCAGAACCACGGCGGTAGCAATCAGACGCGCGATCATCGGTCGTAACTCCAGCGTGGGTGTGATGGGACGAATCGGGGGCGGAACGCGGCACGGGTCGGGCGACCGGTGGGGTGGAGAGGACGACTGCGGGACTTCGTGGCACCGGTCCGAAGACCCAATGGCACTTACTTTGTGGTTTTGTGGCACAGGCTTCCAGCCTGTGTCGCCTTTAAAAACACAGGCTGGAAGCCTGTGCCACAAGAGCAAAGAAGCACAAAGTGAGTGCCATAGGGTCCGGAGACCGGTGCCACGGGGCGGTTTACGCCCGCTTGGAGAGCGTCACGGTCAGGGGCATGACCACGGTGCCGCGGCGCACGGTGAGTTTCACCTTGTCGCCCGGCTTCGCGGAATCCATCAGCTTGCGGAACGCCTTCACCGTCTTGATGGCGGTGTCGTTGAACTTGGTGATCGTGTCGCCCGGCTTCAACCCGCCCTTGCCGGCGGGGCCGTCGTCCTCGACCTCCCTCAGCCAGGCATCGTCGTCGTCGTCGTCGGGGAACACGACGCCGATGTACGCGCCGCCGGTCTTGGCGACGGTCGCGGGCTTATCGACCCACTCGCCGGCGAGCAGTTTGTCCCAGTCGTTCTTGAACTGGTCGGCCTGCACGTGGATGTTCTGCGCGATGGGAAGCCCTATGCGGCTGTGGATGCCGATCACGTTGCCGTTGAGGTCGAACAGCGGCCCGCCGGAGTCGCCGCCGACGAGCGTGCAGTTCGTCCGCAGAACCTGTTTGGTGTTCCCCTCGATTCTGCCAAGACGCGCGACCGGCGGGCGGCCGTCCTTCGGGCCGTTCGGGTGGCCGAGCGACACGACCCACTGGCCTTTGGGCAGACTACCGGACTTCGCGACCGGCATGAACGGCCACTTGCCGTCCTTCGGTCCCTTGTCGGTGATCTGCACCATGCCGCTGTCCATGCCCTCATTGATGCCGAGCGTCTTCCCCTCCACCTTCTTGCCGTCGGCCAGCATGATCGTCACCTTCTTGCCGGCGACGAACGGCAGCGTCTTCCCTTCCAGCGCGCCCTTCTTCGGGGCGTCGTAGTCGCGGATGACGTGCGCCGCGGTGAGGACGAGGCCATCCTCGCTGACGATCACACCGCTGCCGGCGCTGGCGCCGTACAGGACCGCGACCGTCGCGGGCGTGCATTTGGTCACGATGCCGTTGACGGTGGACTGTAGCGATTTGAGTTCGGTGAGGTCTTCCGGCTGCGTGGCGCGGCTCGGATCCCACTTCGGGGCGGGGTCGGCCGCGGGCGTCGCGGCGGCGAAGGTCGCGGCGAGCAAGAAGCTGAAACAGGCGGCCAAACGGGCCGACCGTGGCGCAATCATGGTGAGACTCCAGCGGCGCGAAACGTGTGCTTCTGATGAAGAGTATCGGAGGTAAACGGAGGATTCACCAGCGCTACCCCATTTCTCCACTTTCTCTCATCTTCGCGCCGTGTGCAAGGGGCTGATCGTATTGTTCGCGCCCAAAGT
>CANLGS010000520.1 GCA_947490035.1 Gemmataceae bacterium | reverse complement strand
CGAAGAACGACTCCGCGTCGCCCACGCGAACCCAGTCATCGACGTACTTGCTCGAAAACGTCTTCGGCACGAAGTCTTCGCCGATGCCCTCGACCTTCCACGGCTTCGGCGTGCCGCCGGACAGCACCGAGCCTTCGGGGTCGGCGCCGACGATCTTGACGTTCGGGTTCATCTCCTTGAGGTACTTGCCGACGCCGCTGACGGTGCCGCCGGTGCCGACGCCGCACACGAACACGGTCACCTTGCCCTTCGTCTGTTCCCAGATTTCCGGGCCGGTGGTGCGGTAGTGAACTTCGGGGTTCGCGGGGTTGGTGAATTGATTGGGCCGCCACGCGCCGGGAATCTCTCGCGCCAGCCGATCCGCGACGCCGTTGTAGCTCTCCGGCGAATCCGGCGCGACGCTCGTCGGCGTGATGACGACCTCCGCGCCATACGCCTTGAGCAGTGCGATCTTCTCGTTCGACATCTTGTCTGGCAGCACGAAGATGCAGCGGTAGCCTTTGACCGCGGCGACCATCGCCAGCCCGACGCCGGTGTTGCCGGCGGTGGCTTCGATGATGGTGCCGCCGGGGCGGAGCGTGCCGCGCAGTTCGGCCTCCGCGATCATCGCCATCGCGACGCGGTCCTTGACGCTGCCGCCGGGGTTGGCGAACTCGACCTTCACCGCGACCTTCGCCTGAAGCCCCTCGGTGAGCCGGTTGAGCAGCACCAGCGGCGTCCGGCCGACGGTGTCGAGAACGGATTCGAGCATGGGAGACTCCCGGCGAGCCGGGCGGCGTAAGCCCCCGGAGGTGAAGGAACACTCTATTGTCCGGCGCGGGCGGTCGCGGCGACAAGGGTAGCTTTTGGCGCGGCCGTGGCGTACCGTCGCTTGTACCGCCGTATGGCCCGGTTTATGATGGCGCAAAAGGAGATTCCGATGGTCACCCTGCACGTCGATGGGAAGGCTGTGAGTTGGGCCGACGCCGAGCAACTGTTCGCCGCCGCCGCGCCCACACAGTCGGTCGAGTTCCGCAACGCCGCGGGACGTGTGATCGCCGTGAGCGCGCCGGTCGAAGATCCGGACTGGGTGAAGGAAATCACCCCGGAGGAAACCGCCCGCCGCCGCGCCGGGCCGTTCTTCACGTTCGAGGAAATCCAGAAGCAGTGGGGGGCGGAATGACTTACGCCGTCGCCTGGACGCTGCTCGCGGTCCGACAACTGAACGCGGTCATCGCGGCGGCCGACGACCCGGCCGAGGTTCGGGCCGCTGCGGCGCGCATCGACTGGGCACTCCGCCGCACACCTCGCGACCAGGGCGAATCACGCGACCCCGGCTTCCGACTGTGGTACGAGGACGTTCTCGGCGTCTATTACCACATCGACGAGGCCGACATGCGCGTCGAAGTGTTGTACGCCGGCCCGGCCCGCCGCCACCGCTGAACGCCGCGCCCCGCCGCTCGCGAAGCCGCAAGCGGCGAAAGCCCTTCTTTTTCCCCTCTGCTGTTGGCGTCGCGCGCGCTCGTGGCGTACAGTGGCAACACGGTTCGCACTGCCACACGTCAGCGTCGTTCAACATGAGTTTGCCCAGCCAATCCGTCGCGCTGCTCCGGGCGGCACGCGACCTCGTCCGCAGCCTGCCGGCCGATGCCGTGCTGCTGCTCACCGAAACGTCCATCGACTGGGACGAGGTCAGCCGCATGTTGTCGGGGTGCCGGCTGTTCGTCGCGGCGGAAAACCCGGCGCTCACGAAGTCCCTCCGCGACAACCCCGACTGGACCGTCATCGACCTCGACCCCGAACCGCTCCCCACACAGGAGCGCATGAACGCGGCACTCCTCAAAGCGGTCACGGAAGACTTGCTGCAACCCGGTTCGCACGTCGTCGCGATCTACAACGGCATCGCCACGCTCGACGACGCGCCCGAACCGGTGGACAGCCTGAGCATCATTCACCTCGGCGAACACCTCGAGCGCATGACCTCGCAAGACCTGCGCATCCTCGGCGACGCGGCGCCCATCGACGTGCTGCGCGCGGTGGTCGATCTGGCGACCGAGATCGGGCGCGAGGGCCGCGAGGGGCAGCCGATCGGCACCATCCTCGTCGTCGGCGACACGCGGAAGGTGCTGAGCATGTCGAACTTCCAGAACTTCAACCCGTTCCGCGGGTACTCGCGCGCCGAGCGCGACGTGCGCAAGAAGGAAGTGCGCGAACAGATCAAGGAGATCGCGAAGCTCGACGGGGCCATCCTGATCGGGCGCGACGGCATCGCGGAGGCCGCGTGTCTGCACCTCGGCGGGCACGGCGCGAACGTGCGCAAGGGGTTCGGGAGCCGGCACACGGCCGCCGCCGGCATCAGCAAGCAGACCACGTCGGTCGCGTTCGCGGTCAGCCAGTCGAGCGGCAGTGTGCGTGTCTTCCAGGGCGGCGAGGAGGTGTTGCACATCGAGCCGCTGGCCCGGCCGCACGTGTGGCAGCCGTTCAGGTTGGAGACGCAGGAGCCGGCCGAACCGGAAGAGAACGGAGACGAGGTGTCGTGACCATATTGGTTTGTACCCCGAAGGGGTTGTATCCAACAGCCCAGGGTCAGCCCGCGCTTCGCGGGCGCCACCCTGGGAACCCGCTTCGCGCGCCGCGGCGCCGGTGCCGCCGGACGCGGGTCAGGCGATCACCTTCCCGTTCCCGG
Source organism: Gemmataceae bacterium (assembly GCA_947490035.1). Lineage (GTDB taxonomy): Bacteria > Planctomycetota > Planctomycetia > Gemmatales > Gemmataceae > Gemmata. The sequence continues at coordinate 1,470 of CANLGS010000520.1, read as the reverse complement.
CGAAGTCGCCGGTCGTCGTGCAACTCACCGGCATCGGGGCCGCGCGCGAGCGCCTGTCCGCGACGCTCAAGGCCGCGCTGCCCGACGACAGCGCCGCCGTCGATAAGCAGATCGACGACGGGCTGAAGGAGCTGTTCGCCGACCGCAAGCTCACCGCCATCCCGAAGGACGGCCGCGTCTACTTGGTGGTCAACGACCTCGAAGGCCTGTTCGAGAAAACGCCGGCCGTGTCGCTGCTCGTGCCGGTCACGTCGTACAAGGAGTTCCGCGAGACGTTCCTCACCGCCGACGAGCGGAAGACGTTCGAGGCCGGGACGAACGTCGATGACGTGAAGCTGAGCCTGTTCGGCGCGGAAGTCCCGATGCACATGGTGGACTTGAAGGAGTACGTCGCGCTCACGCCGGACAAGGGCACCGCCGACATCTACGCCGGGAAGTTCGACAAGGCCACCACCGCGAGCATGAAGTCCGAACTCGCCCGGTCGTTCGTCGGCGCCGATCTCGCGCTGTACGTGAACCTCGACGTCATCAACGCGCAGTACGGCGAGCAGATCAAGGGCTTCAAGATGCTGGCCGACTTCGGCATCCAGCAGGCGCTGGCTGGCGGCATGATCCCCGGCCTCGGCAAGAAGCAGATCGAAGTCATCAAAGTGATGATCGGCGGGCTGTTCCAGGCGATCGAAGACTGTCGCGGGCTGGTCGTCGCGGTCGAGTTCCGGCCCGAAGGGCTGAACCTGCGCGTCCAGGCGCAGTTCGCCGACGACACCGCCAGCGTGAAGTTGCTGAAGGCGGAATCGCCCGGTCCGCTCGCGGAGGTCGGCAAGCTGCCGGCTGGTCTGGGCAGTTACTCAGGCTCGAAGGTCGGGCAGAAGTTCGTCCAGACGATGCGCGGGCTGAACCCCGAGTTCGCCGCGGCGGAGGATGACGAGAAGGGCACCGAAGCAATCGAGAAGCAACTGGCGGCGCTCGCCGCGTCCGAGGCTCAAGGCGAGGTGTCCGCGAGCGGCACGCCGGACTCGTCGCTCACCGTCGCGAAGTACGCGAAGCCGAAGGAGGCCGTCGCGGCGCTGGCGGGGTGCTACGAGGCGATGAGCGCCGGCGGACGCGTTTCGACTGCCGTTCTGAAGGACGCGCCGAAGGTGACGAAGGACGCGCGCAAGCACGCCGGGTTCACGTTCAGCGAGGTGAAACTGGCGTTCGACTTCGAGGCCACCGTGAAGGAGTTGCCCGACGGGGCGAAGGAGGCCGCGCTCGTGCAGCTCAAGCGGTCGATGTCCGAGAAGACGACCGTGTGGGTCGGGACCGACGGCAAGACGGTGCTTCAAGTGACCGCGAAGGACTGGGCCGCCGCGACCGCCGCGATCGACGGCTACCTCGACGCCAAGAAGCCCGTCGGCGACACGGCCGGGTTCAAACTGACGCGCAAGAACCTACCGGCCGACGCGAGCGTACTCATAATGGTCGAGACGG
>CANLGS010000519.1 GCA_947490035.1 Gemmataceae bacterium | reverse complement strand
GCCGGTGCGCGCGTACCGCCGGCAGGCGTCGGACGTGTGGACCGCGCGCGGCTGGGAACACCCGCTCGCATCGCACCTCGCCGTTCCGCCGGGGTGCGTCCTGCTGTGCGACCCGAAGCGCGGCACGACTGCGGTACCGTCGCCGGTACCGCTTCCCATCGACGACGAGTTCGCCCTGCGCCTGCGCGCGGCGCCCGCGGCGGGGGGGCAACCGCCCGCGCGCATCGAGGTTCGGCTGCGGCTCGCGCGGTGCGACGCGACCGGCATCGAATCGCTCTGGGTGCTGTCGCCTTCGGAGCAGGCGAGCTTCCGCGACTTCTGCCGCGACGCCGACGAGCGCCTGCTGCGCCGGTTCGAGGTGGCCGCCCTCCAGCGCGGTGAAGAGACTCGCCTCGTTGTGCGGCGGGCGGCCGATGACGACGGCGCGGCGCCGCCCGTTGTCGGCGGCGGATACCGGCCCGACCCGCGGCTGCCGTCGCTGTTCGTGCCCGCCGGGTACGCGCTGCGTCCGCGCACCCGCGCGACCGAACTCGCGCGCGAACTGAGCCTGTCCGCGAACCGGCTGACGTGGCTCGAACCGACCGGCGCCGACGGGTTCGCGATTCACACCGTGGCCGTCACCGGCTTCCGCCCACTCAGCGACCAGCTCGAATACGACGCGCCGGCCGCTGTGCCGCTCGCCGCGCAGCTGATACCGAGCGACCCGTTCCCGTTCGCGAAGTTCGCGCTCCAGCCCGAACCCGTCGTCGAGGTGGAACTGGCAACCGACGACGAACTCCCGGAGAACGAGGCCGCGCCCGCCACCGACGGCGAGCCGGGTTGGGTCGGACGGGTGGCGCGCTGGGTACGCGGCCGGACCGCGCGCGACCCAGCCGAACCAAACGCGCCGGCACACGCCGCGAAGCCCGCGCGCCCGGGCGAGCGGAAGGCGGCGCGCGCGCCCGAACCGGCCGGCGGCCGCGTCGAGCAGAAACTCAGTTCCGCGGACGCGCTCTTGCACGGCCACGACCGCGCGGCCCGGCGCCATGATCTCGAAAGCCGGTTGCTCGCGGACTTCCCCAAACTCGGACCGGACGAGCGCGCGGCGCGGTGGGCGGAACTCGCGGCCATGTACGCCGCGACCGGGCAGTCGCTCGACGCGGCCGTTTGCTGGGTGAACGCGATCTGGGAGTGCGCGACGCCGCCGGCCGAGTGGCTCGAACGGTGGGCCGAAGCCGAGTGCCACGCGGCGAAGCGCGGCGACCGCTCCGCGGACCTCGACCGCTGGCTGGCCGAACCCGGGCGACCCGGCACCGGGCGCGTGGTCGCGGCACTGGCCGCGTGGTACGGGTTCCAGCCGACCCCGCCGCCGGAGTTCGTCGCCGCGCTGCCGCGCGTCCTCGCGGTGTTGGAACAGCACCTCGACGACATCCCGGTGCGCGGCGCGTGGCTGGCCCGGCTCGCGGTCGCGCGGTCGTGCGACGGCGACGTACTCGGTCTCGCGCGCTGGCGCGACCGACTGGTGAGCCGACTACACGACCGCGGACCGGGTTTGGACCTGGACGAGCCGTCGTTCCTGCGGTTCCGCGGCACCGCGACCGCGGACCGGTTCAAGACGGCGCGCGAGTGGCTGACGCGAGTGAAGGAACCCGTCCTGGCGTGGGTCGCGCGCCACGCGAGCAGCGGCCGGTTGGAGTGGACCGGGCTGGAAGCCGAGACGGAAGCGACCGCGGTGTACGCGCAGTTCATGCTGGCGTGGGGGCTGGGCGCGCTGGGCGAGCGTGCCCGCGCGCGCGACTGGGCCGCGCGCGCGCGGAAGGCGCTGGCGCGGGCCGGCGGGCCGCCGGCTGACCCGGCCGCGCACGCGTTCCTGGGCGATTTGTTCCTGCACCGGATCAAGGACGCGCACGAGGGCGGGACGCCGAAACCCGGTCTTCCGCCGGAGTTGCAGGAGCGGCTCGACAAGTTGCCGCTGTTCGCGCGCTACTGCGTGGACCGGTTCCGCGAACACAGCCGCGTGCTGCAACCGCTCGGCCCGACGAGCGCGTACCACGGCCTCGACCTGAAACCGTTCTGGGGGTCCGACCGGCTCGGCGAGCGGCTCTCGGTGTTCGGCCCGCGAACCGACCCGGCGCACCTGAACGACGAAGCGCGCGCTCTGCTCGCCATCGCCGCCGCCGAACCGACCACCGCGACGGTTCCGCGAATCGCGCTCGCGCTGCTGGAAGTCGCCGCGTGCCTCGATTCGTCCGTCCTCACGCCGCTGCTGGCGCTGGTGCCGGCCGCGCTCGACTGGACGGAGGCGTGGGTCCGAACCGGGCGGTGTAGCGACGCCGAGCGTGCCGGGCGCGTAGCGCGATTCCAGGCGCGGATGATCGGCGCGGCTCTGGCGGGCGCCCCGGCGGACGCGGCCGGCGCGCTGCTGCGGTTCCTGGCGCGCGCGGCTTCGACCGGGCACCTGCTCCCCGCGGCGGTCGCGGTCGGGCCGCGCGCGTTCCGAACAGCGCGCAAATACGATCTCGTCGCGGAGGCGGAGGCGCTAATGCGCGTGCTGGACCCGGCCCGCGCGGAGTGGGGGAGTGAACCTATCACCGCCGAGCGGGTGGGGTTGGCGGTCGGGTGGTTCGCGGCCGGCGACGACGAGGCCGCGAACCGCATCCTGAACGCGGCCCGCGAGCACCTGTTCCTGACGGCACCGGCCGACCTGCGCGCGCGCACGGCGGTCGCGCTGGCCTACGCCGAGGCGCTCGGGTTCGCGCCCGCCGGGATCGCGCTCGGGCGCCTGGAAGAGTTGTTCCAGCGCCTCGACCGCGTGGCCGTGAGCGGGTCCACGAACTGTTACTTTACGCTGCAACCGCTGCGCCTCATCGACGCCGTGGTGCGGTCGGTCGTGACGGACGAGTTCACCCTCGGCGCCGCGGTCCGCGCGTGGCTCGACGAGGACGAGTTCCTCATCCGCCGGCGCGTCCACCGCGACATGGCCGCTTTGCTGCGCGAGAGCGAGTTGGGATAGCGCGCGTTCGGGTAACCACTCTCCGTTTTGGTTTTCACCCGCGAGGGTGAAAACCACAAGGTAAGTGCCGTCGAGTCGCCCGGTCCGGCCTACAACAAGCCTGACTCACCCCTCCCACTTCGCGCGAATCGCCATGCACAGAATCCTCTCCATCGCGCTACTGCTCACCCCCGCGGTCGCGGTCGCGGCGCCCCCGGTCACGGCTGTCGCGTACTCGCCCAAAGGCGACCGCGTCGCGTTCGGGTGGGCCGGCGAGGTGCATGTCTTTCTTGACTCGGGTGAAGTGCGCGGCCGGCTGAAATTGGAAGGGCGCGTGACCGCGCTCGCGTTTGACCCGAATGAACACTGGCTCGCGGTCGCGCACGGCGAAGCCGGCAAGAGCGGTCAGATCGCGCTCGCCCCTCGTGGCCCGAAGAACGCCGTCGCGTTCACGGCACACAAAGACGCGATCTACGCACTCGCCTTCTCGCCAGATGGAAAGACACTCGCGACCGCCGGCTACGACCGCGTCATTCACCTCTGGGACGTGGACGACAAGGAAGCCAAACGCGCACCGCGGCTCACGCTGAAGGACCACAGCGACGCGGTGTACGGCCTCGCGTTTCACCCCGACGGCAAGCTGCTCGCGTCGGTCAGCGCCGACCGCGCCGTGAAGGTGTGGGACGTGGCGACCGGCAAGCGGCTCTACACGCTCGGCGACGCGACCGACTGGCTGTACGCGGTCGCGTGGAGTCCCGACAAGAAGCACCTCGCGGCGGCCGGCGTCGATAAGAGCGTGCGCGTGTGGGCCGCCGACGCCGACGGCGGGAAGTTGGTCGCCGCCGCGTTCGCGCACGAGAAACCGGTGTGGCGGCTCGCGTACTCGCCCGACGGCGCGCTGCTCTACTCCGCCGGCGAAGACAAGATCGTGAAGGCGTGGAACGCGGCGAAGCTCACCGAAGCGAAGGTCTACGACGCGCAGCCCGACACGATTCTCGACTTCGCGCTGAGGCCCGATGGCAAGCAGTTCGCGCTCGCGCGCTTCGACGGCGCCGGCGTTCTCGTTGACCCCGCGACCGCGAAGGTCGTTCACCAACTGCTGCCGGTGAAGGACGACAAGAAACCCGGCGAAAGCCCGGTGTTCGCGCAGCCCGCGAAGCCGTC
>CANLGS010000518.1 GCA_947490035.1 Gemmataceae bacterium | reverse complement strand
TTCACTGACTCGGACTTTCGCCGCCGTCCCTGGCATCTGTTCGCCTCGCAATGGGTGTTTGGGAGACATACACAAATCCCCGATTTCATGAAACCCCGTTTCCGAGTTGTGGCACTAGCCCGTGCCGCTCGGCAAGCGGCACCTACCAAAACCTATCCCGGCTTCAACACACCCAGGAGCAGCTTGTACAGCCCTTCGGGGCTGTCCGTGTCGCTGGTCTTCAGGCGCATGTAGATGCTCTTCGCGTCCACGATCTTCAGCCGGTTCTTGCTCGCCGCGACGAGTTGCTTCGCGCGGTCCGCGTTGCGGTAGGTGAACACCAAATCGTGGTCGTGACGGTGGACGCTCGCGACCTGCCACTTCACGCACAGCAGCCGAATCTCGGTGGTGCGGAGCAGCCACTCGACCGGCTCCGGGTGCGGGCCGTAGCGGTCGCGCAACTCCTGCCGGAAGTCGTTGAGTTTGGCCGGGTCGCGGAGTCGCGCGAGCCGGCGGTACACTTCGATACGCAACTTCTGACCCGGCACGTAGTCGCGCGGTAGGTACGCCGGCCACGGCAAGTCAACCGTCACTTCCACCGCGACCTTCGGCGGTTGCTGCTTCAGCGCCCGCACCGCGTTCTCAAGAAGCTGGCAGTAGAGTTCGTAGCCGATGGCCGCGATGTGCCCGCTCTGCTCGCCGCCGAGGATGTTGCCCGCACCGCGAATCTCCAGGTCGCGCATCGCGATCTTGAACCCGGCGCCCAACTCGGTGAACTCTTCGATCGCCTTCAGCCGCCGCTGCGCGTTAGGGTTGAGCAACTTCAGCGGGTTGACGATGAAGTACCCGTAGGCGCGGTGCTTCGAGCGCCCGACGCGGCCGCGCAACTGGTGCAAGTCCGCGAGGCCGTACATGTCGGCTTCGTCGATGAAGATGGTGTTCGCGTTCGGGATGTCCAGCCCGCTCTCGATGATCGTCGTCGCCACGAGAATGTCGGCTTCCTTGCGGACGAACTTGACCATCGCCTTTTCGAGGTCGTGCCCGTCCATCTGCCCGTGCCCGACGGTGACCTTCGCTTCGGGCACGAGGATTTCGATCTTCGTCGCGATGTCGTAGATGTCCTGCACGCGGTTGTGGACGAAGTACACTTGGCCCCCGCGATTCATCTCGCGCAGGATCGCGTTGCGGATGAGCTTGTCGTCCCAGCGCGTGATGTGCGTCTCCACCGGCTGCCGGTCCGCCGGCGGCGTCTCCAAGTTGCTGATTTCGCGAATGCCGAGCAGCGACGCGTGCAGCGTTCGCGGAATGGGCGTCGCGGTCATCGTGAGGACATCGACCATCGCGCGCAGGTGCTTGAGCCGCTCCTTGTGTTCGACGCCGAACCGCTGTTCCTCGTCGATCACGACGAGTCCGATGTCTTTGAACTTCACGTCCTTCGACAGCAACCGGTGCGTGCCGACGATCACATCCACTTCGCCGCTCGCGAGCTTCTTCAGTGTCTCTCGTTGCTTCGCCGCGCCCTTGAAGCGGTTCACCACATCCACGACGAACGGGTACTCCGCGAACCGCTGTGTGAAGGTGCGGTAGTGCTGCTCCGCGAGGACGGTTGTGGGAACGAGGATCGCGACCTGCTTGCCGCTATCGACCGCTTTGAACGCGGCGCGAATCGCGACTTCCGTTTTGCCGTAGCCGACATCGCCGCAGATGAGCCGGTCCATCGGCTTCGGCTTCTCCAAATCACCTTTGACTTCGGTGATGGCGGAGAGTTGGTCGGGTGTCTCTTGGTACGGGAACGCGGCCTCGAACTCCTTCTGCCACTCCGAATCGGGGGGGAACTGGTGTCCCGGAACGGCCTGCCGCAGCGCCTGCACGTTAATCATCTCGGCGGCCATGTCGCGCACGGCCTCGGACACCTTGTCCTTCTTCCGCCCCCACGACGCGCCGCCCGGCTTGCTCAGCGCCGGTTCCGTCTGCGACCCGCCCACGTACTTCTGCACGAGGTCGATGCGCGTCGCCGGCACGTAGATGAACATCCCGTCGCGGAACTCGAGAACGAGGTACTCTTCTTGCGCCTGGGCGAGCGGGGGGCGTAAGCCCCCTGTTTCTTCGCGTATTGCTTCTTCGTAAAGGTCTTCAACAGGGGTCTCACGGCCCCCGCTCGCCTTATCGAGCATCGTCATGCCGCGAAAGCGGGCGATCCCGTGCGCCACGTGAACGACGTAGTCGCCGTCGTTGAGGTCGAGGAACGAGTCGATCGCGCGCGACTCGATTTGTCGGCTCGACTTCGCCTGCGCCTTCACGCCGGGCGGCAGCAAGTCCTTGTGGAAGATTTCGTGACTGCCCAGAACGATGGTGCCGGTTTCGATCAGTCGGAAGCCGGCGCGGACGTGCCCGGTGACGAGCTGCAACCGGTGCGATTCCGCGAGCTTGCCGGCCTTCAACACCTCCGTGAGCCGGTGAACCTCCGCTTCGCTCTGACACGCGATCAGCACACGCGCCGTGGCGCTGTGTGCGATGGAATCGAGTTCGTCGCGCACGCGATGCACGCTGCCGCTGAACCGGTTCACCGACTCGACGCGAAGATGCACCGACGCCTCCACGCTCGGCCTCGGCAGCGCCGAAAGCACGACGTTGGGCAGCTTCATGAGGCTGGCGAACGCCTGCTCCGGCGTCCACAGCCCGTCGGTGGTCGCGACCCGCTCGTGAAAGTGCTTGGCCTGCTCCTTCAGTTCGCGCGGTTCGACCAGCACGACCCACGACCCAGGAGGGAGGTAGTCGGCGAGGTGACCTCTTGGCGAGCGGGGGGCGTCAGCCCCCTGTTGCTCCACACTTAGCAGCACGACGCTGTTCTTCTTCTCCAAACTCCGCTGCGAGCCGGCCGCGAACGTGCGGAGGCTCTCCACCTCGTCGCCGAAGAACTCCAGCCGCACCGGGTCGGGCGCGTCCGGCGGGAAGATGTCGCAGATGCCCCCGCGGCGGCTGAACTCGCCGGGGTACTCGACCGCATCGACGCGCTTGTAGCCGTTCGTCACCAGCCACTCGGCCAGTTCGTTCGGCTCGACGATCTCGTTCGCGCTAATGGTGCGACCGCGGGCGGCGAGGTCGGCGCGCTCCGGCACCGGTTGACACACCGCCATCACGCCGCACACCACCACCTTCGGCGGGTCTCGCTGCAACTGCTGAGGTAAGCGCAGGCGCGAGGTCGTGGTCGGGTCGAGCTTCCCTTTGTTAGAAGGAATCGGCCACGCTTCCCACGCCTCGAACACCACCGGCCGCGACCCGATGAACGACGCGATGTCCTCGGCCCACGGTTCAACATCGGCGGGGTTCGCCACCACCACAAGCAGCGTGCCCGGCGTGTCAGCGGCGAGCGCCGCCGACGCCAGCGCCGCCGACGAACCCCACGCGCCGTCAACGGTGCCGCTTCGGCCGGAGGCGAGCGCGGCGCGCAGTTCCGCCCAGCCCTCCGCCGTTTGAAGCAGGCCGGGCAGGGCGCGTAAACCGGCACCCGCCGGCGCCGCGAGAGTCGCCGTCGTCATAACAGTCTCCTCCAACCACCCATTCTATTACCGCAAAGAAGCGACCGGTGAACAGCCCGACAGGTTCTCCGAGTTTGCCGGCCAGGGCGTTTTCGCGATTCACATTAGGCGCGTGCCACCCGTCGTTCGTGTTCGCCGACGAGCCGACCAGCGCCCTCGACTGGGAGAACGGCCAGCAGGTCATTCACCTCCTGACCGAAACGGCACGCGACCACGGCGCGATGGTGCTGGTGGTGACGCACGACCACCGGCTGACGCCGTTCGCGGACCGCGTGTACGAGCTGGCCGACGGCAAACTGCAATCCGACACCGAAACGCCGGCGACTATCCCTTCCGACCACGCCCAAGCCCCGATGTCGGCCGACGCCCCGCGCCTGCGGCTGTACGCCCCGCAGGGGTGAAGAACTTGAAGGGAAGAAGAGAAGAGCGGCAGATGAACGCAGAAGAACGCAGATAAAACCAAAGAGAAGAGGTCTTCAAACTTACGGTTCGCTCGTGTTTTGGGTGGTTATCGGGAATGGTGTTTGTGGGTAGTTTGTCGGGATGACTGACACCAAACCCCGGTTGCTGCGAGTGGAGGTCGTGGGCGACCTGCCCTACTGATTTGCGTGACTTGAGG
>CANLGS010000517.1 GCA_947490035.1 Gemmataceae bacterium | reverse complement strand
CGTGGGCCTGAGCGACGCGAACCTGTCGAAGCTCGAACTGTGCGCCGCGATCCGCAAGCAACTGCCGGGCTTCACCGCGCTCGAAGCAAACGTGGGCGAAGACCCGGACAAGCGCGACTACATCGTGTCGAACGCGCGCATCGAAGCGACCGGGTTCCGCACTCAAGTGTCACTCGCCGACGGCATCCGCGAGCTAATCAAGGGCTTCACCATCTTGCGGAACTCGCGCTTCGGCAACGTCTGAACGCCGCTCGCGGCTTCGCAAGAGTGACCAACCAGAGGGCACGGCATGGCGGCCAAGTTCCTGATCGTGAACAACGGAATGACCGAAGCCCGCGGGCACTTCGTCGAAACCGGCGTTGCCATCGCCCGCGCGGCGCGGCGCCGCGGCTTCGATGTGCTGATGGGCGTTCACGCCCGCTGCACCGGGCACGGCATTCCGGCCGACCTGCCCACGATCCCGCTGTTCCGCGTCGATCACTGGGGGCACCTGGTTGACGAGGCGCAGCCGGCCGCGATGCCGCTGCGCGGCGAACTCGGGCCGCTGTGCGACACGCCCATTGAAGCCGTTCTCGACGGCCGCGCGACGCTGCGCGAATTGCTCGACTCGCGCCTCGCGGCGCCACAGCAAACGAAGCGCGGGCTGAAGGCGAGGCTCGCGCACGCCGCGAGGCGCACGCTGCCGCCCATCGTCGGCGGCGTGTTCCGCGCGCTGGTGCCGCCGGTCGGCTTCGACTGGCTCCGTGCGATGTCGCGCCGGCGCCGCGGGCTGCCGCCGGCACCGTGGTCGGAAGCCGACGGCTCCGCACACGCGAACGATCACGGCCCGCTGCCGAGCGACACCGAAGGCTTGCTGCGCCGCGCGCTCAACCGCACGCCGCCCGACCACAACGAGTTCACGCACTACCAGATGTTCGCGACCGACCTGGAGAGATTCCTCACGCTGTGCGAGGCCGGGCCGGGCGATCACGTGTACTTCCCCACCGCCTACGGCCGCGACGCGGTCGCCGCTCTCGCGCTCGTGCAGCGCGTCGGCCCCGACCGCCTGCCCACTTTCCACCTCGAATACCGGCACGCGATGCTCTCGCCGCGCGAACTGGAGCGCGAGACGTGCGCGTTCAAGGCGTTCCACACGCGCACCCACCGCGCGTACTTCGACGCGTGCCGCGCGTATCCCGAATGCGACAAGGTGCGGTTCTACACGGACACCGCCGAACTCGCGGACGACTACGCGGCGCTCGTCGGCTTTTCGTTCGACTTGTTGCCCATCCCGTTCCGCGCCGACCTGATTCCGGCACCGCCCGCGCGCAGCGCATCCAGTCCGCTGCGCGTGCTGTTCCTGGGCGACCTGCGCGACGAGAAGGGCTTCACGAAACTGCCGCCGCTGGTGCGGGCAATGCGAGCCGACGGCCGGAGTCGCGTGCAGTTCGTGGTGCCCGGCGCGTTGCACCCCGAAGAGCGCGAACCCGCGATGCTCGCGGCGCTCGCGGAGTTGGAAACGTACCCCGAATCGCAGGTCGAACGCCCCCACCGCGACGGCTTCGTGCCCGCCGACGACTACTACAAGTTGCTCGCGTCGGCGGACGTGGTGCTGTGTCCCTACGACGCGAAGGCGTACCGCTCGCGCAGTTCGGGCGTGTTCGCGGAGGCGGTCGCGGCCGGCAAGCCGACTGTCGTTCCCGCGGACACGTGGATGGCCTCCGAGCAAGGGCCGGGTTCGGGCGAAGCGTACCACAATGACCGCGACCTGCTCCGCGCCCTACAGCGTGTCGTGAGCGACCACGCCCGCTACCGCAGCGCGGCAGAAAGCGCCCGCGGCCGGTGGCTGAAGCGCCACACGCCAGAGAACCTGCTCGCGCAGTTGCTCGGCGCACCCCAAGAGGCAGTGCGTCAAGTGGTGATGAATCGCCCCACGACAGCCCATGTTTAGCGTGTGACCCGCAGGGGCACCGTTGCGAGGAACATCCCAAGCGCCACGGAGGGCGGCTGAGTGCGCGTGCTACTGTATCACCCCTGGGGCAGGTTCGATCCCGCGTGCGGCGCGAGTCACGCCGCGTTTGCGCACCGTGACTACTTCCGCGCGCACAGGTGGGACGTTCACTGCGTGATGCAGGAAATCCCAAAGTGGGGCGTCACCGCGGCCGACGACGCACGCGCGATCACACTCGACTGCGAGCCGGTCGCGCCGGGCGACTACGGGAACGAGTTCTGCCAGCTCCTCTACGCGAGCGAGCGGGCCGCGAGCGGCCGCGCCTTCCGCCACCTCCTCGGCGAACCGTGGGACGCGTTCTTCGCAACGGACGTGTGCGCCGCGCCGTTCGCACACGCCCTGCCCCGCACCACTCTGAAGGTACTCGCGGTCGGTGACAGCTACGCCCGCCGCGCCGCGACTTCCGAACTCGCGCCGCGCGCAGTGCGCGAGGCCGAACAGCGGTTCGCGTTCGGGCGCGTCGAAGCGGAACTCTACCGCCTGTTCGACCGCGTGTTATTCACCACCGAAGCCGACGCGACCGCCGCACGCAAGCACGGCGTGAAGTCCGCGTGCCACGTTCCCGTCTGGGTACGCGAGCCGGAACCGACACGCCCGGAGGCGACCGAAGATCACGACATCCTGATTTGCGGAGGCGAGCGGAGCGGCGATCTCGCGGACCTCGAATGGTTCTACCGGCACGTGTACCTGCCGCACCTGCGCGCTTACGGCGTACGTCTCACCGTCGCCGGGCCGGTCGCGGCGCGCTGGACCGTGAACGATCTCCGCGTCACCAAGTTACCTTCCGCGAACGGTGTATACGAAGCGTCTCGCGTGGTCGCCGTGCCCGCGTGCGAAGCCGCCGGGCCTTACCTCGCCGTGATGAGCGCGATGGCAATTGGGCGCGCCGTGGTGGCCACGCCGCTCGGCCTTCGCGGTCTCGACGTGCCCGGCGACGCGGCCATCTCAATCGACATGCGAAGCGACGCGGCGGGCACCGCGACCGTGATCCGCGAACTGCTCGCCGCGCCCGGCTGGCGGACGGCGCTCGGGGCGCGCGCCGCGCAACTCCCCGTGCGCCACTCGCGCGAACGCTTCTTCGCGGCGCTCGACGCCGTGTGGGACGTTTCGGCGCAGACGCCGCGCACGTTCGTCACCGTGGAGGCGGCGTGATGGCGTCACCGCGCATGTTCCTGGCCGACCCGTCGCTCGCCGGCCACTCCGGGCACTGCTTCGAGTACCTCGCGGCGCTGGCCCCGGTCGCGCGCACACGGGGGTACGAACCGGTGTACCTTGGCAACCGCAACGTCTCCGACGACCTGCGAACCGAACACGGCGTGATCCCCGCGTTCACGCACTGGTGCGACGCGCGATACGGTTCGCCCGAGCGCACCCGCCGCCTGCACGAAAGCGACCTCACGCGCGAACTGCTCGACATCTCCCGCCGCTTCGCGGTCGCGGCGAACGACGTGTTCCTCATCAACACGCTGCGACACTGGGCGCTGCGCGGCGTCGTGGACTGGCTCGAATCACTGCCCGACGCGACGTGCCCGACGGTCGCGCTCGTGCTGCACTTCACCGCGACCCCAGACCCGGCGGAGCCGAGTGTCGCCGTGGAGTTCTACCGCCAAGCATTCGCCCGCATCGCGCGCAGCCCGGTGCGCGACCGCGTCCGCTTACTCGCTGATTCCGCTGCGCTTGTTGATGAGTACCGCGCGCTCGCACCGGAACTGACCTTCGCGCTCGCGCCGATCCCGCACGTGCGCGAAGCCGAAGAACGCGCGCGAGCGGCGACCGCGTTCGCGGTGGGTTACGTCGGCGAGGCCCGCGAGAACAAGGGCTTCCATCTGCTCCCGCGACTCGTGCGCCGCGCGGCGCAAGCGAACGTGCGCGGCGTCGCGTTCCACGTCCACGCGTTCTCGCCCGACCCCGCCTGCGCGTTCATGCGACGCGCACTTGCGGGGTTGCGACACCCCACTGTCACTCTGTACCCCGACGCGATGCCAGCCAAAGAATACCAGCGGTTCGTCGGCGCGCTCGACCTCGTGGTGCTGCCGTACGCACTCGACCACTACCACGCGCAAACGTCCGGCGTGTTCGCCGAGGCGATGGGCAACGGCAGCCTCGTCGTCGCCCCGAAGGGCAGTTGGATGGCACAGCAGTTGAGCG
>CANLGS010000516.1 GCA_947490035.1 Gemmataceae bacterium | reverse complement strand
TTGAAGACCGAGTGCCTTTGAACTCTCCTGGTTTTCTCTCCGGTCTCCGCGGTCTCTCCGGTGAACACTCTTATCTCTTCTCCGCTTCGGTCACCGGGCGGAGCGCCATCTGTTGCGCGTCGAGGCCGCCGTCCACGGTGAACACGCTGCCCGTGCTGTAGCTCGCGCGGTCCGACGCCAGGAACACGTACCACCACGCGACATCTTCCACCGTCGCGATTCGGCGCAGCGGTATTTGCGCGATCACCGCTTCGCGCTCGTTTGGCGACGACTTCAGCCCGAAGTCGGTGAGCGGCGTTTCGACCAGACCTGGGGCAATAGCCGCGGTGGTGAACCCGTGCGGCGCGAGTTCCACCGCGAGTTGTCGGGCGAGCGCGTTCACCGCGCCCTTGCTCGCGTCGTAGAGCGTGTGCAGCGGTTCGGACCGGGTCGCGTTCAGCGACGTGCTGAACAGGATGCGCCCGCCGCGCTTCACGGCCTGCGCGCGGCGAACCACCTCGCGCGACAGCGCGACCGGAATCCAGACGTTCAGCCGGAAGATGAAGTCGAAGTGGTCGCGCGTGATCTGCGCGAGCGGCGGTTCCTTGTATGTGCCGAGGTTGTTCACCAGCACGTCGATCCCGCCGAACGCGGCCCACGCCTCCGCGACCAGGCGTTCAGGCTCACCGTCCGCGAGCAGGTCCGCTTGCACGTATCGCGTGTGTTCGTAGTCGCTGAGAAGGCGCTGCACGTCGGGGCACTTCGCGAGCGGCTTCTCCGACGTGACGACCACCTTCGCCCCGCTTGCGGCGAACGCCTGCGCGACGCCGAGGCCGATGCCCTGGCTGCTGCCGGTGATGAGCGCGGACTTGCCGTTCAGCATGGTGAACTCGGGAATGTGGTCGGGAATGTGGTCGGGAGTGTGGTCCGCCGCTCCGCGGCGGTCTTCTGACTTTCCGGTGCGGTTCCGTCGGCCGGCATTGTGAAGACCGCCGCGGAGCGGCGGACCACATTTCCGAAGACCGCCGCGGAGCGGCGGGCTACTCTAGAAGCGATTCACGGGTAACGTAGCAACCGCACCGCAACGGGAGTACCGCGATGAGAAGCACCGAGGCCCGCGTGTACATCGACTACACGGAAGAAACCGACCGGTTCCTGCCCGAAGGGCCGCGCTGGATGACCGTCGGCGGGCGCCCTGCGCTGGTGTGGGTCAACATCCAGCACGACCTGTCCGCCACCGCCGGCGACCTGCACGTTCACTTTCCCGGCACCGAAGGCAGTAACGATTACGCGATCCGCTGCCCCGGCCGACCGGGATTTCTGCTGCCGCTCGCCGACGAGAACCAGGCGCTCGTCGGCGTCGGTAAGGAGCTGCGCGTCATTGATCTTTCCACGGGGATGTGGTCCGAAGCGGTCGCGACGATCCCCGACGCCGACCCGCGAACGATCATCAACGACGGCGAGATCGTCCCCGGCGGGAAGGCCGTCGTGTTCGGCACGAAGGACACGAAGTTCGACGCGGAGGCGAAGCTCGCGCACCTGTACCTCTTCACCGTCGAGGACGACCGAATCACGGTCCTCGCGGACAAGCAGGTGTGTTCCAACGGGAAGGTGTTCGCGACCGACGCGCGCGGGCTGATGCTCTACGACATCGACACGCCGACGCGCAAAGTTAAGCGCTACCGGCTCGACATGGACGCGCGCACCGCGACGCCGGACGGGGTGGCGCTCGACCTCGCGAACCAGCCGGGCTTCCCCGACGGCATGTGCGACTGCGGCGACGGAACGGTGATCGTCGCGTTCTACAACCCCGACTTCGTTGAAGCGGGAAGGGCGGTGCGCTTCAACCTCGCGACGGGCGAAACGCTCGAAGAGTGGACGACGCCCGGTTCGCCGCGCGTGACGTGCCCGCTGTTGGTCAAGCGCCCCGGCGGCGTGAGGCTAGTTCTCTCGACTGCCGCCGAGGGGATGCCCGCCGACATGCGCGCGAGGTGCCCGAACGCCGGCTGCCTGTTCATCGCCGACACGCAGTTCGCGGACTGCCCCGCGCCGGAGGTGGTGAGGCTTTAATGTGGTCCGCCGCTCCGCGGCGGTTCTTCTGTCTTTATCTTGGTGGCACAGACATTCCTGTCTGTGCGGTTAACCACATCAAGCACACAGACAGGAATGTCTGTGCCACAAGAAGACCGGTCACGGAGTGACCGGACCACATCAACTCGCCAGACACTCGCGCAGGAAGCGCACGCCGTGTTCGATGTCGCGGAAGCGCTCCTCCTGGGTGCCCACTTCGCGCTCGATGCACAGCGCGCCCGTGAAGCCGACCCGCCGGAGGGCTTTCACGAACGCCTTCGTGTTCGTCTGGCCCAACCCCAGCGGCACCTCTTCGCCCCACGCGCCTTTCACGGTCGGTCGGTTCGCGTCCTTCAGGTGAACGCTGCGGATGTCCGGTGCGAGCAGGTCGAGCACCTTCAGCGGGTCGTCCATGTCGTAGAGCAGCATGTTCGCGGGGTCGAAGTTCACCTTGAGGCTGGGGCACTTCAACTCGTCGAGGGTCGTGCGCAGCAGCGCCGCCGACTCCTGCCCGGTCTCGAAGGCGACTGTCATGTTGTGTTGTTCCGCGAGGTTCGCGACGCACTCCAGTGTGAACAGGAACGGCTTGCGGTCCGGCGAACCAACCGCGGGGATGAACCCCGCGTGCAGCATGATGTCGCGCAGGCCGAGTTCCTTCGTTCGGGCGAGCGCCCACTCGAAGCGCAAGACGCGCTCCGATCGCGTGGCCGGGTCGCCGAACCCGCCGGTCTTCTCGATGGTCTGTGGCGAGGAGTAGTCTTCGCCGGGGAAGCCGAGCATCGCGCCGGACATCTGGAACCCGGCGGCGCGCGCCGCGGCCGGCATGTCGTCGCCCTCGACCCAACTCGCGTGGTGCGGGTCGCCGCACGCGATCTGCACCACGTCGATGCCGAGCCGGTCCATGAACGACTTCAGTTCCGGCACGCTGGTCACTTGAAGCGACCAGCTACAGACCCCGATCGCCAGCGGTGGAATCGCCATTTGGAATCCTCGGAGTGGAGAGTCTCGCCGCGATTGTAGCCCGCCGCACGCCGGTTGTCGCGAGGTTCCCCGCCCGTTCTTGGCATCCGACTGTGTTGCCGGAAAATACAGTCCCTGTCCGAGAAACACACAACGAACTGTGATACACAGAGAAGTGGCAGGCACACTGTTACAATTCGGAATACGCTGCGGCTGCGAGACTTGCGCGATTGTTCTAAATTAGTGTCCAAAACGGCAGGCCGAATGCACGAGTCTGGTGCGTTTCACACAGTAGCAAAAGATGTTGGCTCTCACGGGAGCCTTCTTCACCGCTCAAGCTCCGGGTTGCCCAGGGAGCGCGTGCTGGGGTTGAGGGCGGCGCGTCGCCCAGGTTCGCCCAACGCGCCGCCTTCCCTCGGCCGATTTCGACACGTCTTCTCGCTTCCCCCACTTCTAACTCCGGGTACACTCTGTGGAACCGCCTCGCGCCTCTCCACGGAGTCACCATGCCCGCCCCACTGAACCGCCGGAAGTTCCTGGCCGCGTCCGCGGTCGCGCTCGGCGCGCCGATGGTCCTCCGCGCACGCGGCGCGAACGAGAAGTTGAACGTCGCGGTGATCGGCGTTGCGAACCGCGGCGCGGAGAACCTCAAGGGCGTGTCGCACGAGAACGTCGTCGCGCTGTGCGACGTGGACCCGGACCACGCGAAGAAGGCCCGCGAGCAGTTCCCGAAAGCGGACTTCTTCACCGACTATCGACAGATGTTCGATAAGGCCCACAACGGCATCGACGCGGTGGTGGTTAGTACGCCGGACCACACGCACGCGCTGCCGGCGTGTATCGCGATGAGCCTGGGCAAGCACGTCTATTGCGAAAAGCCGATGGCCGAGACGGTGAACGAAGTGCGCCACATGCGAGCGATGGCGACGAAGCACAAGGTCGTCACGCAGATGGGCACGCAGATCCACGCGGGGGAGAACTACCGCCGCGTGGTCGAGATCGTGCAGAGCGGGTTACTCGGCGAGATCACGAATGTTCGAGTGTGGAACAGCAGCAAGCCAGTAGGTGGCAAGAAGCTCGCGGGCAAGCCGTCGGCGAAGTTCGACCTCGACCTGTGGATGGGGCCGACGAAGGG
>CANLGS010000515.1 GCA_947490035.1 Gemmataceae bacterium | reverse complement strand
GTCCACCCAGAAGCGGGTGGCCACGGCCAGCGGACACAACTGGGTCGTGCTGGCCATCGCCTACCGCCTGCCGGGGACCGACACTCCGATACTGGCTCTCCCCCTGCTGGCCCGATTGCATCGACCGGGAAAAGATCACCCCGGTTGTGCCGGCCTGGCCAAACAGATGCTCGCCGAGGTCTTGGGCTGGTTCCCGGATCGAACCTTTACGCTCGTGGGCGATGGGGCATATGCCTGCAAGGAACTGCTTTCGGATCTGGACGAGCGGGTCGAGTTCGTCGGTCGGTTGCGGGGTGATGCGGCGGTGTACGATCCGAACGTCCCGAAGGCCAAGAAGGGTCAGCGGGGAAAGAAAGCCACGAAAGGACCGAAACTGCCCCAGCCCCGAGAAGCCGCAACCAAGGCCGACCGGAAACGGACCGATGTTGGGAGTGGCCAATGAATAACTTCCATTTTCGTTTCATCGGCCCTCCCAGAGGTCGCCGGGCACGATGGAGTAGTTCCACCGCGGGCAGAGATCGCCTTTGAGCAGGTGCACGCGGTCCATTTCGGCGTGTGTTACCTTGACCCCCTTCGGGTAGATCCGCGTCTGCCACTGAGCGCTCACCTGCAACCCGCCCTGTGTCGTGGTTCCCCGAAGGCACGACAACATCACCTCCGGGGTCCGCAACGGGGTGCCCGCCCAGTTGACGCTGATCGGACCGAATAACCGATGCTCCACCGGGTTCCACTTCGACGCCCCGGTCGGGTAGTGGCACACGTTCACCACCAGCCCGTACCGATCCGCCAGAGCTTGCAGCCGGTACTTCCACAGGCGCGGCCGGCACCCGTTGCTTCCGCCCGCGTCCGCCAGCACCAACAGCGCCCCGGCCCGCGGATACCGCCGCGACCCGATCCGACCCCACCACGCGGCGATGGCGTCGGTCGCGAATGCCGGCGTGTCCGCTGACGTTCCCACCACCACGTGACCGCGGTTCGCCAGGACGTCGTACAGACCATACGGCACCGCCTTGCACTGCGCGTCCGAAGGGAAGTCATGAGCGTTCACCTCGGCGCCGCTCTTGCACCACGTGACGCCCGCGTTGCGGAAGTTGCCGATCAGCTCCTTCTTCTTGGAATCGACGCTCAGGATGGGCCACCCCTCGGTACGGAACTCCGCGATCCTCTCCTGGATGTGCCGGAACTGTTGATCCCGGTCGGGGTGGGGCGGACCGGTCAGGCGCTTGACGTTGACGTGCAGGTTGTACTTCTGATCGCGGAGCAGATCGGCCACCGTCGTCGGACTGGCCGGGTGACCGAGTCGGTGCAACTCGTTGCTGAGGGACCGGAGGGTGGTGCGGATGAACTTGTCGGCGGTCATCGGATCGCCGCCGGTGGCGGGTTCGACCAACGTCGTCAGCGTCGCGACGAGTTCCGGATCTTTTTTGACAGCGGCGGACGTCCGCCGCCCGGCTTGCGGATGCGGTCCGTGGGTCGGTCCTGAAGATCCGCGTCGAGTTCCTCTCGCCCGCGTCGGATGGTGTCCGGGTGAAGGCCCGTAATCTCGGACAGGAGTTTGTCGCCGCCGTGCCCGACCTTCTGGGATTCGAGGGCCGCGAGCCACCGGCGCTGCTGTTCGTTGAGGCGACTGAGGAGAAGGTTGATGGTGTGGTGCAGGTGCCGGTCGGGATGTTCCTCACCACCGACGCACGCCGAACACTGGCACTGGTGGATCGTGATGTCCGCCATAACAGGCACTCCCTTGGCTCGACTCCTCCGACCGAAGGCAGCTTACGGAAAACCCGATCTTATTCTTGCCTGCCTCCTTGGGACGTGGGTCTGGCGTCCGGTGGAGGTCACGGTGTACGGACGGCGTCGGAGCGTGTGGGTGGTGGACTATGAGGCGGTGTGGCCTCGGGTGCTGGGGTCGCGTGCGATCCGCGTGTGGGTGGTGCGTGATCCCGAAGGCCGAATGCGGGATTGCTATCTGTTCACGACGGACGTCCAGGCGGATGCCCGTTGGGTGGTGACGCAATTCGCGTGGCGGTGGAGTATTGAGGTCCTGTTCCGGGCGAGTAAACAAGTAATGGATATCGAGGCCCCGCAACATTGGTGCCAGGGGAGCGTGGAGAAGGTGGCCCCGTGGGTGTGGTCCATGCAGAGCGTGCTGATGGTGTGGTATCTCACGGCGGGTCATCAATCGCCCGAAGCCGTGTCGTTGCGTGGCGTGATGGGGGAGTGGGACAGCGAATGGTCGTTGCGACACATGCTCCAGGTGCTCCGGCGGGCGACCCTCAACGCCACAATTCAAACCAACTCCGCTGAAGCACCCGAACTCGTCGAAATGGTCGATAGCCTTAAAAACTGGGCAAATCTCGCTGCATAATCCAACCTAATTTCTGCGAATGGCCAGCGATGCCACTCCAGTCGAACGAACGCCCGCAACGCGAAGCCGATGTGGTTGCGTTGCGAGCGGACACGGCGGGCCGAGCAGCGTTCGACTTCCGTGTACTGCTTCAGTCCGCGATGATACTCCTCGATCGCCCACGAGCGCTCGGCATACGTCACACGGGTGAGTTCATCCATGGCGAGGTCGTTGGTGATCCAGTATTCCGTGCCGCCATTTGTGGCCGCGAGCCGGAATGCCTTCACCAACCCGAACCCCTCAACGTGGACGACCGTGCCGGTACTCGCGATGGGCTGATTGCAGATCGCCTTGTTGCCCGTGCGGTCGAGATCGACGCGGCGATTCGAGCGCACTTGGGTGAGGAAATGCCAGCCGTGGTTGCGGATCGCTTTGAGGTTCTCCTTGCTGGAATACCAGGAGTCGAAGCACACATAGCGGGGTGCGAAGCCACGCGCTTGGGCCGTGACGAGCATCTCGCGGAAGTGCTCGTTCTTGTTCTTCTTGGGTGCCTCGGCCGGATCGACGAGACGGTAGTCAGTGGGGTACACGGCGTCGCCGTCGGTCCAGGCGAGAGTGACCAAGTTGATGCCTTGAACCACCCGCTTGTGCTTACCCGACCAGAACCGACCGACGAGTCCCATCTTGCGGGCATAGGGCTTGTCGAGGACGGTGTCATCGACGATGAGGATACCGCCGGCGGTCCGCACCTGCGGTCGGACGTCCTGCCAGAGCGTTTGGGCATCGGGTTCGAGTCGGGCGAGCAAACGGGAGAAAGCATCGTGAGCTGGTGCTTCGGGATCGAGTGGCTGGACGCGGGCGGCCTCGCAAGCACTCGCCACCTTCGGCGTGCCGAGCAGGAATTGGATGTAGTCGTCGGCAGACGCGCGGGGCGCATTCATGCTCACAGTCCTACTCCACGAAACCCCTGGGCGCAAGGGGTTTTGGCGGCAACTGCGTAACTCCTACCAGAATCTCCTTCACGATTTTGGCCTCTTCGATGCCCGTGAGCCGGAAGTCGAGGCCTGCATGGCGGTATGTCAGTTTGCGATGATCGAATCCCATCAGTTGCAGCATCGTGGCATGTAGGTCGTGGACGTGTACACGGTTTTCGACGGCTTTGTAGCCGAACTCGTCTGTTGCTCCGTAGGAGAAGCCGCCCTTCACGCCGCCCCCCGCGAGCCAGATGGTGAAGCCGTGATGGTTGTGATCGCGGCCCGTGGGATTGCCACCGCCGATCGGAATCTCGACGGCAGGAGTGCGGCCGAACTCACCTCCGCAGATGACAAGAGTTTCGTCGAGCAAGCCTCGCTGAGCCAGATCGGACAACAGGGCGGCGATCGGGCCGTCGCACTCGCTGCCAAGCTTGCGATGCTCGCCGGCGATATTGCTGTGCGAGTCCCACGGTTGGACGTCGCCGTGATAACACTGGACCACACGAACTCCGCGTTCAATCAGTCGTCGAGCGATGAGGAGTTGCCGGCCGTGAATCGTGTCAGCTTTGTAGAGTTCGTGAATCGCTTTCGTTTCCTTCGAGATGTCGAACGCATCGGTCGCTTCCGTCTGCATGCGAAACGCCAGTTCGAACGACTGAATTCGAGCTTCGAGATTCGGATCGTCGTTGCGTGAGGATTGATGACGTCGATTCATGCTGGCGAGCAAATCGAGCTGCCGTCGCTGATCCGCAGAAGAAGTACGTGGGCTTTGAATGTTCGCGATCAGATCTGTGACCTTCGTCTTGCGGGTATCGAGATACGTTCCCTGGT
>CANLGS010000514.1 GCA_947490035.1 Gemmataceae bacterium | reverse complement strand
TGGCTCACGCTGAAGCCGGACGACGAGCGCGGCAGCCGGTTCAACGTCGCGGGGATTGTGGTCAACCTGACCGGCACCGGTCGCGCGTCACAGAACATGCGCTGGCCGGACGCGGGGTTCGTCACGCAATTCGGCATTGTGGAACGCAACCTCGCGAGCGAAAATGCCGACGACCTTCTTGCCGGTGTTGAGGGCGGCCGGTGGTCGCGCGCGGTGCTGCCGTGGCTACCGCTAATGATTGGTGGCGCCGAACCGGATATCATCGACCGGTGGAAGGCGCTCGCGGACGGCGAACCGAACCGGCGGCACAAAGCGGACTACGCGGTTCTCGCGGTGACCTTCGCCGGTGCCGTGAAGCGGAAAGACATCTGGGAAAAAGCTCTGGAGGGCTGGAACATGATCGAATCCGAAGTGGCCAACGAGTGGATGGCCGTGGGGAAGGCAAAGGGTTTGGCCGAGGGTAAAGCCGAGGGCAAAGCCGAGGGCCGCACGGAGCAAGCGGCGTCGGCCGTCGTCGCGGTGCTTGAAGCGAAATACGGGCGCGTACCTGCCGAGATGGAAGCCAAGATTCGCGGCACGGCCGACTTGCTCGCCTTACAGGGGTGGGTTCCGCTCGCCGTCACAACCGCAACGCTCGCCGAGTTCCGCGCGACCGCCGGACTTTAACATTTTCCCCCAGAGGGCTGACGTGATGGAAATGGCGGATGCAAACGTCTGGCTTGCCCTCGGCGAGTCCATTGGGCACGCAAAGCAGGCGACGGCGACCGTCCTCGCGGTTGTGGAAGCGAAATTTGGCAGTGTCCCCAGGGATGTCCGGTCAGCAGTACACCAGTACGCCGACGCGACGAAACTGTCGGCGTGGACGGTGCTGGCCGCGACCGCCGCGACGCTTGATGAGTTCCGTGCCGCGGTCGGTATCTAACCTCGCTTCGCATTCCCCCGACGCCCGTTCACCCCGCGGCGCGTTGTGCAATCTGCACGGTAGACGGCCCCTTCTTCACGCGGTATTCTTACCACTCGCGTCAGCTTGTGACAGTTGTCACAAGCTCCGCATTCCGTCCTGGCCGGAACCGCCCGCGGGGGGGACGCCTCTCCCCACCCGCCCGCTCGCGGCCGACCGGGTTACCGCCGAACGCTACCGCGCAAGGACAGCCAATGCCCCTCCCCCGCTCTCGCGCACGCCGGCCGCGGTTCCCGTGGCTGCTCATGCTCATTTGCGCCCTCCCGGTCGGGCTGCTCGGCGCGTCGGACTTCTCCGACGGGTCGCGATCCCTGTTCGGCTCCGCGTGGGAGCCGTTCGCGTTTCTCACCTCTGATGCCTACGGGTACGGCGAGAAACTCGGACTCCTCGGCTGTCTTGTGATCGCCGTCTGCGGACTCGGCTACGCCGCGCGGCTGATGAAACAGGTGTACGCGGCCGACACCGGCACGCCCGCGATGCAGAAGGTCGCGCTGGCCGTCCGCGAAGGCGCGAACGCCTACCTGCGGCGGCAGTTCACCGTGGTCGGCATCCTCATCGTGCTGCTCACCGGCGTCATCGTCGCGGCGAAGTGGCCGTGGAGCGTCGGGCCGGGCGCGCACTCGGAAGGCGAACTGAAGACAATCGCGATCGGGCGTGGGGTCGCGTTCCTGATGGGCGCGGTGTTCTCCGCGCTGGTCGGGTTCACCGGCATGCGGCTCGCCACCGCCGGCAACGTCCGCGTCGCCGCCGCCGCCCGCACCGACTTCGGCACCGCGATGCGGATGGCGTACAAGACCGGCACCATCACCGGCATGTTCACCTGCGGCTTGGGCCTCCTGGGTGGTGCGCTCATCCTGCTCGTGTTCGGTGAACTGGCTTACGAAATCCTGATCGGCTACGGGTTCGGCGGGTCGCTGCTCGCGCTGTTCATGCGCGTCGGCGGCGGCATCTACACGAAGGCCGCCGACGTGGGCGCCGACCTGGTGGGCAAGGTCGAACAGGCGATGGCCGAGGACGACCCGCGGAACGCCGCGACCATCGCCGACAACGTCGGCGACAACGTCGGCGACTGCGCCGGCATGGCCTCCGACGTGTTCGAGAGCTACTCGGTCACGCTCGTCGCGTCGGTCATGCTGGGGTACGCCGCGTTCGGCTACCGCGGCATGATCTTCCCGATTCTGGTGCAGGCGGTCGGCGTGATCGCGAGCATCATCAGCACGTCGATGGTCGGCGCCGGCATCACGACCGGCAACAGCGCCGTCGCGATGCGCTCCATCAACCGCGGGTTCTGGCGCAGCGCCCTCATCAGCACCATCGGCTTCATGCTGCTCGGCGCAATCTACCTCCGCTTCGACGCGGCGTACATCGTCGAGCGCGGCATCGACAAAGGCATGTACCAGGAGTTGTTCGACAACGCGGACGTTCGCGCGGAGTTGGGCCTGAAGCACACCGGGCGGCAGACGGTCGCGGACGAGGTGAAGGAAGTGCGCGAGCTGCGCAGCGGCCCGGAGCGGAACGCGCCGAACACGGTGAAACTGGAAGAGCAGGTGGAGAAGCACCGCACCGACGCGCTGACCGCGTGGCGCGCCCTCGACCCCGCGAAGAAGGCCGAGTTCGCCGCGCGGAAGGTTCACGTCGCCGCCGCCGGCGTCGAACACGAGAAGGTACTCGTCGCGGAACTGAAGGCTCGCAAGGTGAACCAGGACGGCGACAACCGCGGCAAGGCGACGCTCCTCGAACTGTCGCAGTCGCGCTACCACGTCCCGCTCAAGCCGGGCATGAACCTGTCCATCGCGTGGTGCTGCCTCATCGGGATTCTGCTCGCGGTCGCGCTCAACAAGTGTACCGAGTACTGGACGAGCACCGATTACAGCCCGGTGAAGGAAGTGGTCCGCGCGAGCCGCACCGGGCACGCGACCAACATCATCTCCGGTCTCGCGCTCGGGTTGGAAAGCTCCGTGTGGGCGGTACTCATCATCTCGGGCGCCATCCTCGGCGCGGTGGCCGTGTGCGACGACGCGCAGAACCTGCTGTACGTCGCGTTCGGCGTCGCCATGACCGGCATCGGGATGCTCACGCTGACCGGCGACACGATCAGCATGGACGTGTTCGGGCCGATCGCGGACAACGCCAACGGCATCGGTGAAATGGCGTTCAACCGCGACGCGAACGGCAAAGACCTGAAGGCCGGCGACCCCGGCTTCATGACCGAAGCGGAGAACAAAGCCGCGAGACAAATCCTCGCGGACCTCGACGCCGTCGGCAACACCACGAAGGCCATCACGAAGGGCGTCGCCATCGGCTCGGCGGTCATCGCGGCCGTGTCGCTGTTCGCCAGCTTCATCGCGGTGCTGGTGACCGGCAGCGAAGAGAAGATCGGCCAACTCCTGATCGGCGACTTCACCGCGGGCGCATCGAAGTTGACGGTCGCGGAACCGCTGGTGTTCATCGGCATGTTGATCGGCGGTGCGGTGCCGTTCCTGTTCAGCGCGATGACGATTCGCGCCGTCGGCCGCGCCGCGTATCTGATCGTGTTCGAGTGCCGCAAGCAGTTCCGCGACCCGGAAATCATGGCCGGCACCAAGACGCCCGACTACGGCCGCGTCGTGGACATCTGCACGGGCACGGCACAGCGCGAGTTGATCGGCCCCGGCCTGCTCGCCATCGGCACGCCGCTGGTCGTGGGCTTCTTGTTAGGGCCGTTCGCCTTGGGCGGCTTCCTCGCGGGCATGATCCTCAGTGGTCAACTCATGGCGGTGTTCATGTCCAACGCCGGCGGCTCGTGGGACAACGCCAAGAAGATGATCGAGGACGAACCGAAGAGCACGGAGAACAACACCGGCAAGGGCAGCGAGAAGCACAAGGCGAGCGTGACCGGCGACACGGTGGGCGACCCGCTGAAAGACACAAGTGGTCCGGCGATCAACCCGCTCATCAAGGTCATGAACATGGTGAGCCTGTTGGCGCTGCCGCTGGTGATCCTGCACAACGTGAAGGACGGCACGGGCAACCCAATGATCGGCGCCGCGGTGGCGGTGATCGCGGGCGTGGCGGTGGCGTGGGCGTGGTGGCAGTCGAAGAAGGACACGGCCGAGATGAACGCGATGGACCAACTCCCCCCGCCGCCGACCGACGGGAAGTGACCCGGTAGCCGCACGGGGCTTCCGCCCTGTGCTACGTCCGGCGACCC
>CANLGS010000513.1 GCA_947490035.1 Gemmataceae bacterium | reverse complement strand
CGGGGCGAAAACAAAACCCACCGCGGCCTCTTCTCTTCGCCCCGGAGGGGCCGTCGTCTGTAGCACAGGGCGGAAGCCCTGTGTGATGTGTGAAGCGCGTCGGGGTTGCACGCGGCGGGCGCGCCGCTATAGTCCCGCCCCGCTCGCTCACAAGGATGGACCGTTGACGCGATCACGCAACACCGCCCGCCGGGCGGCCTGGCTCCTGTTGGTGGCACTGCTCGCCGGGTGCGGCACGACGCGCACCTCCGACAGCCCGCGGGCCGCGACGGAGATGCTGCTCGTTTCGCAGGCGGTGGATTACGCCGTCGCGAAGATGGACTTCACCGCGCTCGCGGGTCAGCCGGTGTTCCTCGACTCCAGCCCGCTCGAAAAGGACGTGGTCGATAAGGGGTACGTCATCAGCCTCGTGCGGCAGCAGATCCTCGCGCACGGCGGGCTGCTTCAAGAGGACCGCGGCCGGGCGGTGTACGTCGTCGAGTTGCGCGCCGGCGCGATCGGCACCGACCGGCACAGCGTCCTGCTGGGTACGCCCGCGGTGTCGCTGCCGGCACTGCTGCCCGGCGTGCCGACCAACATTCCCGAAATCGCGCTCATGAAGAAGAACGACCAGCGCGGCGTCGCGAAGATCGGCGTGTTCGCCTACAACCGCGTCACCGGGCGCGCCGTGTGGCAGTCGGGGACGGTCGAATCGAGTAGTCAGGTGAAGGACACGTGGGTGTTCGGGGCGGGGCCGTTCACGCGCGGCACGATCCGCCAGCGCACCGAACTGGCCGGCGAGCCGCTCCCCGCCTTCCCCACCGACTTCTTCAGTCAAAAGGGCGAGAAGCACGAGAAGGAGATCGTGCCCACCGGCGGCACGGCCGCGAAGGAACAGTACTTCCCCGGCAACGCGGTGCCCGCGCCACCGCTTCCGATCCCCGCGGCGCTGATGGGTGTGACGGGCGGCGCGATTCTTGCGGACACGCCGCTCCTGCGCTAACCAACGGATGCGCGAGCGCCCGCCAGCAGTTCTTCGCGCGGCCCGCGTGAAAGTAATTAACTCACTTTCGGTATCACCCGATACGGGGACAGCAACGCAATCGGTCCGCGAACCCGCGGGCGCCCGGCGGGGGAACCGTTTTCGTTCTACCGTTGAACGACCCGGCCCGCCGGCACACGCCGCGGACCGCCTCCGGGAATTACACCATGCAACCGCTCTCGCCGCTGGTCCAGAAGGAACTCACCAACCCGAACTGGGAACTGCTGCGCCGGCTCGGGTGGTCCGTCGCGAACATCTCAGGGGCGTACTGCGTGGCCTGGCGCGGGCGCGACGAGGTGGTGTTCGAGTGGCGCAACGACGGCTGGTATCGGCTCGGCGGCACCGCGCCGGCCGAAGAAGTGTAAAGTCCGCGCGTCGTTCGCTCCACTCGCGGTCGCACGCGATGCCAACCATTCTCGCACGGTCCGGCACCGCAGCGTGACCGCGAACACCCCTCCCGAGGAGTCACGCATGACGGCCGACACCCGCACACCGCAAGCGCCGGAGTCCTACGCGACCTTCTGGGAGCCGCTCGCGGCGGACCGCCCGCAAGCCCCCGCACACGCGGGAAGCGCCCCAAAGGACGCGTACCAGGACTTCGTGAACGTGACCGAAGATTCGCCGGTCGCGCTCCGCGTCGAGCGGATCTGAGTCGCCCGTGGCCGACCGCTTCTACACCCCCGATCCGCTCGGACCCGGCGAGTACGTCCTCACCGGCCCCGAAGCGCACCACCTCGCGCAGGTGCGCCGGTTCGCGGAGGGCGACGCGGTCACGCTGTTCAACGGCGACGGCCGCGAGTACCCCGCGCACGTCCTCAGCGCGAGCAAGCGAGCAGTCACGCTCACCGTTCTTGCGCCGGTCGAGGCGGACCGCGAACTCGCGTTCCCGCTCGTGGTCGGGTCGGCACTTCCGAAAGGCGACCGCGCCGACTTCCTCATCGAAAAACTCACCGAACTCGGCGTGACGCGGTTCGTGCCCCTTCTGACGACGCGCGCGGTCGTTCAGCCCAAATCATCCGTCGTGGAAAAGTTCACGCGCGTCGTGATCGAAGCGAGCAAGCAGTGCGGGCGCAACCGGCTGATGCAGATCGACCCGCCGCGGAAGTGGTCGGACTTCGTGTCGCGCACCGACCTGCCGGGCGCGCGCGTCGTGCTTCACACCGGCCCCGGCTTGGCGCAAGTGAGCGCGAAGGGCGGCACGGTCGCGGTCGGCCCCGAAGGCGGCTTCACCGCGGAAGAGGTCGCGGAGGCCGTGGCGTGCGGGTGGGCCGTCGCGAGTTTGGGAACGCGCGTGCTTCGCGTGGAAACGGCCGCGCTCGCGGCCGCGGCGCTGCTTGGGTTGGCTTGATGCCCCGAACTCGACGAGTTCCGCTGTCGTCATCGTCCACGCGACCAGAGATTTGATCTGCCGCCGTGCGAGGCAGCGACCTCGCACCCTTCGACCTGCTATCGTGAGAGTTGGGATTGAGCCACGGAGACTCGCGGGGCGAGGCCAACTTGTGCGAATCGCTCCACGAGGTGACGTGGCTCTGGCGCGGGGTTCCCGCTGAGTCCGATGAGGTCGAAGATGTTCGGAACTGTGGTGAAATCAACCCGCCCGAACCCAATCGCACCGGCGAACGGTGGCGCCACCTGCACGTCAGTGGGATGACGGAGACCGCGTACACGAACTGGACGACGGATCGCACGCTGGCCGTTGCCGCGGCGAGTTCTTGCAGCTTTGATGACGGCGAACTGACCGGGCAGGTCGTTATTCTCCGAGTTCGCGTCCGAGCGCTCGACCTCGAGCGCGTGTTCGAGGGACGAGAGGACGAAGACGAGTATTTGATCGAAGGTTTGGTGGAAGGCGTCGAGTTTTCCGAAGATGCCACAGACGAAGAAGACGATGACTGAACCCCTCAAATACCGCTCGTGGCTCAAGGCACTCGCTGACGCCGCCGCCGCGCGCCAGATCACCCTCCCTGCTTTCACCCCACGGGGTATGGGCACGGCGCGGACGGCGCCCGTCGCCGACGGGCGGTTTGTCACCTTTAAACGCCGACTCGTGTCAGAAGCCGAGGCCGATGTCGATGGCGTCGAATGGACTTTCTGGCGCGAGGTGACGGGTCTGCCACAGCCGGTGGCCGCGTTCCGGGAACCTCAACATCCTCAACCGGAAGGCGTCGCTGCGATCCTGGCGCTCATCACGGGGTGGCTCATCGAAGGGTGGACGGCGGACGACACGAAGGCCGCCGTCGGAGCGCGTCGGCCGACCCAAGCGCTTCAAGATTTGGCACGCGGGAGTTCGAGGGATACCCCCGCGATCGAACTCCACCTCGACCACGAAGACCTGCCCACCTCCTGAGTCAACCAGAACTTCGGTAGTGGTGAGGTCATGTCATGCCAGATGCGAACGAACCCGACCCGCACGACCTGAGCCGCTTCGTGCAGGCGCAAGTGGACGAGTAGGCACACGCGCTCGCGGAGATCACGGCCGGCCGGAAGCGTTCGCACTGGATGTGGTACATCTTCCCGCAGTTCGACGGACTGGCGTTCAGTTCCACCTCCAAGCACTACGCGATCAAGAGCGTCGAAGAAGCCCACGCGTACCTCGCGCATCCGGTTCTCGGGCCGCGGTTGCTCGAATGCGCGGAAGCCGCCGTTGCCGTCGAGGGCCGGTCCGCACTCGAAGTCTTCGGCTCGCCGGACGATCTCAAATTACGGTCGTGCGCGACGCTGTTCGCGTTCGTGTCCCCGCCGGGGTCGGTGTTCCACCGACTGCTCGACAAGTTCTTCCAGGGACAGCGCGACGAGAAAACCCTCCGTCTGCTGGGCGCCTGACGAGCCAGAGCCGCGCGCGGGTGGGCGATTCGTCGCGGCGGTAGCGGTCGCGGGGGCTGGGCCGCTCGCGCCGGTCGTCGCGACCGCGGCCGTCGGATTCGGTGTCTTCCGCGCCGCGCATCGGTGGCGCACCTCATGTCGGGCGAGCTACTTATTCGATAGCCCGAACTGGGACCGGGTTTCACGCGCGAAACGGATTCGCGCGCCGACCGGGGCGCAAATATTAGCGACTCGTTCACCGCACGCGGTCGGTCGGGTACACTGTGCGGAACCGGGCGTTTCCACGTTTCAACTTCCTACGTCGAGGGTTT
>CANLGS010000512.1 GCA_947490035.1 Gemmataceae bacterium | reverse complement strand
GAGTTCGTAAAAGTCAGCGCGGACGGCAAGCCGCTGGAGTTGCCCGCCGGGCGCGTCGGCGTGTCGGGCAAGTTGAGCGCGCCCGGCGAGGAAGCCAAGTATCGCGTCGCGGTGGTGCCGAACACGAAGGTGCGGTTCGAGGTGTTCGCGGAGCGCATCGGCTCGCCGCTCGACGCCGCGCTCGTGATCCGCAACGACGCCGGCGCGGTACTCGCGCAAGCGGAAGATTCGCCCGGCACACTCGACCCGATCCTTGAGTACACCGTGCCGGACAAGGTCACCGCGATCACCGTCGGCGTGGTCGATTCGCAAGGGCGCGGCGGGCCGCGCGGAATCTACCGCCTCACCATCGACCCGGCGAAGGGCGAAGGACTGGGCGACTTCCGGCTGACGACAACGCTTCAACGGCTGAACCTTGCTGCCGGCGGGCGCGCCGTCGTGCCGGTGTTCGTCGAGCGCCGCGGGTTCGTCGGCAAGATCGACCTTCTCGCGGACGGCTTGCCCGCGGGCGTGAAGCTCGAAGGAAACACGATCGCGCCCGACGCGGATGGCGCGCTGGTCACGGTCACCGCGACCGGCGACGTGCCCGCGGGCTTGCTCGCGTGGAAGGGTCGCGGCGGTGCCGACGAGCGCCCGGTGATGCTCAAAGGGCACCCGCTCGAGCGCCTCCAACCGTGGCTCGCAACCGAGTTCGCGGTCGCGCCGACTTCCGCCAAAGCGAGTGACTTCAGCATCAACTGGAAGGACCTTCCCGCGGACGCGGGTCTGACGCCCGCGGGCAAACTCGCGCTGCCGGTGGCGCTCACGCGAACCGATGTCGCGTCCCCGGTGCGGCTCACGCTGCTCACGAGTCAGACGGTTCCGGTGGTGAACAACCAACCGGTCGTGGCGAGTACGCTGCGCATCGAGAAGCCGACCGAGTTCGGCGCGAAGGCGAGCGAGGGCGACGTTCCGGTTCTGGTCCCGGCCGACCTGCCGGCCGATGCGTATCAGGTCGCGGTGCTGGCGGAACTGCTCACGCCTGACAAACTGCGGGTACTCGCGAGCGCGGTCACGCCGGTTCGCACGCTGCCCGTGAAACTGCCGGTCGCGGTGAAGTTTGATACGGCCAAGTTGGAAGCGAAACTCGACGCCAAGACCGGCGCGACGGTCGAGGTCAAGGGCACCGTCGAGCGGCTGAACGGCTTCGTCGGTGACATCGCGGTGTCACTGACGGGCGTGCCCGCGGGCGTGGCGGTGCCCGCGCCGATCACCGTGAAAGCCGGCGACACCGCGTTCGCGTTCAAGCTGGCGCTACCGGTCGCCACGCCACTTGGCGAAGCGAAACTGAAGCTCTCCGCGACCGCCATCGACCCGAAACTGCCCGCCGTTCGCGTCAAGGGGCGCGACGTGGAAGTGGTGTTGAATGTCAGCGCGCCACCGAAGTGAGATTGGCCGCTTGCGGCTTCGCGGGGAAGAGGCTCGCGAAGCCGCAAGCGGCCAGAGAAGACAGCAACGCAGCGACCATCTCCGAGGCTCACGACCATGATTCGCGCCACTCTCGTCGCCTGTTTCTTGCTGTCTCCCTTGTCGCTTGGCGCGGCCGAACCCGTTGCCGTGGTCGCGGTGTCGCCCGCGGCCATCGACATCAAACACCACCGGCAGCCGCACGCGATTCAGGTGCTCGGCACCTCCGCCGACGGCTACTCGCTCGACCTGCGCGACTCCGCGACCTTTGCGAGTGACAACCCGCGTGTGGCGACGGTCGAAGCCGGCTGGGTGAAGCCGGTCGGCAGCGGCAGCGCGAAGATCACCGTGACCGCGAGCGGCAAGACGTTCGTCGTTCCGGTCACGGTGACGCTGCCGGACAAGGAACCGCCGATCAGTTTCCGGCACGAGGTGATGCCGGTGTTCACGCGAGCCGGGTGCAACGCCGGCGCGTGCCACGGCTATTCGCTCGGCAAGAACGGCTTCAAACTCTCGCTCCGCGGCGCCGACCCGGAACCCGACTACTTCGCCATCGTAAAGGACTCCGCCGGCCGGCGCGTGAACTTCCAGGTGCCGCAGAACAGCCTGCTCGTCGCGAAGGCGCGCGGCGATTCGCTCCACGAAGGCGGCTCGCGCTTCGCTCGCGGCTCGCTCTCCGATGTCATCTTCACCACCTGGATTACGCAAGGCTCGCCGAGTGACGTGAAGGACACGGGGCAGGTTGTCGGGGTCACGATGGTGCCGAACAAACTCGTATTGAAGCCGGGGCAGTCGCACCGCATCCAACTGATCGCGGAGTACACCGACGGCACCAAGCGCGACGTGACCCGCATGGGCCTCTTCGCGGTCAACAATGATCGCTTCGCGGCGGTGGACGACGACGGGAAAGTGACCGCTGTCGCCGCGGGCGAGACCGCCGTCATCGGCCGGTTCGAGCGCACGTTCGCGGCCACCGGCGTCACCGTGCTGAACGCGAGCGCCGCGTTCACGCCCACGCCCGTTCCCGACAACGTCATCGACAAGCCGGTGATCGAGAAGCTGAACCGGTTGAAGATTAGTCCGTCGGGCCTCGCCGGAGATGAAGCGTTCCTGCGCCGCGTGTACCTCGACCTGATCGGTCTCCAGCCGAAGCCGGACGAGGTGCGGGCGTTCCTCGCGGACACGAACCCGAAGAAACGCGAACTGTTGGTAGACACGCTGTTCGAGCGGCCGGAGTTCGTCGATCACTGGTCGCTGAAGTGGGGCGACCTGTTGCAGAACTCACGCGCCAGCGTGAGTTCGCCCGCGCTGTTCCAGTTCCGCGAGTTCATCCGGAGTGCAGTGGCGTCGAACCTGCCGATGGACAAGTTCGCGCAGAAACTGCTCACCGCGAAGGGCGGCATCAGCGACGACCCGGCGAGCGTGTACCTCACCATCAGCAAGGACACGAACGACACCGTCGAGCGCGTGACGCAAGTCTTCTGCGGCGTGCGGATGCTGTGCGCCCGCTGCCACTCGCACCCGATGGAGAACTGGACGCAGGCGGACTACTTCGGCCTCGCGAGCTTCTTCACGCAGGTGTCGGCGAAGCAAGACCCGCGTGCGCCGGGCGTCGCGAACACCAAGGTGGTTTCGATCAACGCCGCGGCCGGCAGCGCGACCAACCCGCGGAGCGGGCGCGCCCAGCCGCCGCGCTTCCTCGGCGGCGACGAGCCGAAGCTGGAAGCGGGCGTGGACCGGCGACTCGCCTACGCGACGTGGCTCACCGGCGCGAAGAACCCGTTCTTCGCGCGCGGCATCGTGAACCGCTACTGGAGCTACTTCTTCCATCGCGGAATCATCGACCCGGTGGACGACATCCGCAGCACGAACCCGCCGATCAACCCGGCACTGCTCGACGCGCTCACCGAAGACTTCGTGAAAAGCGGCTTCGATACGCGACACCTCATGCGCAAGATCGTGACTTCCCAGACCTACCAGCGGACGGGAGCGCCGAACGCGAGCAACAAGGACGACGACCAGAACTTCTCGCACGCGAGCCCGCGGCGCGTGCCGGCGGAGGCGCTGCTCGACTCGCTGGTGCAGGCGACTGCGGTTTCGGAGGGATTGCCCAACGGCTTCCGCGCGGCACAACTTCCGGACGCGAGCGTGGAGAACATCTTCCTGCGCCTATTCGGGAAGCCGCAGCGGATGGACGCGTGCGAGTGCGAGCGCGACAACGGCTCGAACATGCTCCAGGCGCTGCACTTCCTCAACGGCAAGAGCATCCTCGGGCGCGTGCGCAACCCGGCCGCGCGGCCGGCGCTGCTCATCGCGAAGAAGACGACCGACGCGGAGTTGGTGACGGAACTCTACCTGTGGTCGCTGGCGCGGAACCCGAGCGCGAAGGAACTGGCGCTGGGGTTGGACTTTCTGAAGGCGAGCGAAGACCGCGCGGCCGGCGCGCAAGACCTGATGTGGGCGATGCTCAACAGCAAGGACTTCTTGCTGGTGAGGTAAGTCCGGCGATTCTTGTCTTGGTAGGTGCCGCTTGCCGAGCGGCACGGGATAACCTGTGTGGAAGCGACACGGACACACCCGAAGCGACCCGACTTGCGAAACCGTGCCGCTCGGCTCGCGGCACCTACCAAGACAAATCACTTGGGCGCAACCGGTCTAGCGCTCAAGCAATCATTGTCCACTCGATCCCTTTCAACACCTGCCGGT
>CANLGS010000511.1 GCA_947490035.1 Gemmataceae bacterium | reverse complement strand
GCTCCAGCGCGAGGTCCATCTTCTCCTTGCTCGGCTTGGCACCGGTCGCGAGCAGGAACAACTCTGTAACCTTCTCCGCGTCGGTCCGCTTGTCCTTCACGAGCTGATCGGCGCGGCCGCCCGGACGGGCGATCTTGTCCTGAACCTCCTGGCTGTTCAGCAGGTGCAGCGTCATCGCGAGGCTGGCCTCGTTCACGCGTTCGCACTCGCACGCGCTGATGCGCTGCGGGCGGCCGGTCACGTCCAGGAAGTACGACGCGAACGACTCGTCCGGCAGCATGATCGCGCGGTTCGGCGCGAACTTGTCCGACGGCAGGCCGGGGAACGCGGTCGGGCTGTCGGTCAGTTTCGCCACCGCGTCGAACAGCACTTCCGCCTGCATCCGCTTCGGGTAGTACCGAGCGAACGACTGCTTGTCGCCCTTGTTGAACTCGTTCGGCTCCGCCGCGAGTTGGTACGTGCGGCTCTTGCAGATCGTCTTCACCAGCGCCTTGAGGCTGAACTTGTTGTCGATCAGGTTCTGCGAGAGCGCGTCGAGCAGTTCCGGGTTCGACGGCGGGTTGGTCACGCGCATGTCGTCGAGCGGGTCCACGATCCCGCGGCCGAAGAAGTGCGCCCAGTAGCGGTTCGCCACCGTCCGCGCGAAGTACGGGTTCTTCGGGTTGGTCATCCAGTCCGCGAACTTCGAGCGCGGGTCTTCGTCGCTGGTCGCGGTCATCGGGTCGCCGTCGAGCGCCTTCATCGGTGCGGTGCTGCCGGTGCGCTTGTTCTGCACGTTGCCGGTAGACTTCACGAACAGAATTTGCTTCTGGTTCTGCTGGTTCTGGTTCGAGACGCCCGGCGTGTTGACCGCCTTGAACCCGACGCGGCCGAAGAACGCCGCGAAGCCCCAGTAATCGTCCTGCGACCACTTCTCGTAGGGGTGGTGGTGACACTGGGCGCACGCCATCCGTTGACCGAGGAACACCTGGCTCACGTCGTCAACGAAGTTCTCCGGCGTCTTCACTTCCTTGTACCACACCGTCGGGGGCGACTTGCTCTCGTCGCCGATGGCGCAGATGATGTCGCGGACGAAGTCGTCGTAGGGCTTGTCGGAGGCGACCGCTTCGCGAATCCAGGTGTGGAACGCGAACGTGCCGTACGCGCGGGCCGGCAGGTTGCGGCGCTTGACGCGGAGGATGTCGGCCCACTTGTTCGCGAAGAAGTACGCGTACTCCGGCGTTTCGAGGAGCTTGTCAACGAGCGTGTCGCGCTTGTTCGCGGCCTTGTCGGTGACGAACGCGGTCACGTCCTTCGCGTCGGGCAGCGTGCCGGTCACGTCGAGGTATACGCGGCGGATGAACACCTCGTCGCTGCACACGTCCGACGGCGCGATGTTCAGTTCCTTCCACTTCTTCGCGGTGTGCTTGTCAACAACGGTCTGCTCTGCAAACGTAAAGTTGGCGGACTCGCCGGCGCGGGGCACGGTCGCGCGGAACACGGTCACGTTGCCGTTGAAGCGGGCCATCACCGCGGCCTGCCCGGTGATGTTGAGCGTGTTCACGAGGCCGGATTCGGTGACGGTCGCGATGTCGGTGTCGTTGCTCTCGTACTGCGCCCGGCGGGTCACGTCTTCGACGGCGCCGTCGGAGTAGTGCGCGAACACCGCGAGCTGCTGTGTGCCCTTGCGGTCAACGACGCGGGCTTCCGGGTACATGCTGATCTTCGTCACGGTCGGGTCGTCCTTAGTGCCGTAAGGCAGGCCACTAGCAATCCACCGGCGGACAATCTTGTACTCCTCGCTCGTCGGGTCCATCTTCTTGCCGCCGCCGTGCGGGGCGGTGCCGGATGCCTTCGTGAGCAGCAAACTGCTGTCCGGCGCGGCCGGGAACACGCGGCGCCCGCGGCCTTCCTTCAAGAGGTTCTCGTAGTCGAACGCCGGGTCGAAGCCGAGCAGCGACAGCCGGAAGCCGTTCTGCCCGGCGATCTTCCCGTGGCAACCGCCCGAACTGCACCCCAACTTGGTGAAGATCGGGACGACGTGGTTCGTGAAGTTGATCGGCAGCGGCGCCTCCATCTTCTCGGCGATGAGCGGCACCTTGACGGTGCGGCCCTCAACGGTCGCGGTGATTTCCGCGGTGCCGTTGGCGAGCGGGAACACGCGGCCGTTCTTCTCGACGCGTGCGACCTTCGGGTCGGACACGGAGTAGGTCGCGGACGAGGTGAGGTCAACGACGCGGCCGTCGGCACGCGTGCCGGTGATGAGCAGTTGAGGCGCGTCCTCGATGCCCCTGAGTTTGAACGTGGTGGGGTACGCCGCGACCGCGGTCACGGGTGATTCGGCGGCCCGCCCGACGGAGCCGTACACGGCGAGGGCGAGAAGTGCGAGCACGAGGCGGGTCATCGGAGAAACCCTGTGGTGGGTGAACGTGTCGCGTTCGCCAGTGAGCGCGGCGCGCGCGACCCGTTGGTGGGAGTATTCTTGGTGACTTCAGTCAAGCAACACAATTCGGCCACGGCACAATCGCGGTGGAAATCGAGTCAAGCAACAAAGACAAAATCGTCGGCAAGTGCCTTCAATGCGGCCACGGCGGTGCCGTGGAGAGAGTCACCAATCGTTGCCGACGGCCGGTGCAGTTCAATAATTGTACCGCCCCGGCCCTGCGTCACCCAGCAGTGATTAGATCAGTTCCTTGACCGGTTCGCGGTCGTCGAGGACGTACATCGGGCGGCCGGCGCCGTTCGGGAACGTCATCGACGGGTCGATGCCCATCGCGCGGTAGATGGTGCTGAGCAGGCGCGGCACGCTCACCGGGTTGTCCTTGGGGCGTTCGGCCTTCGCGGTGCTGGCGCCGACCGCCTGGCCCATCTTCAGCCCGCCGCCGGCGATCATCGCGCCCATCACCGGCGACCAGTGATCGCGACCGGCGTTCATGTTGATCTTCGGGGTGCGGCCGAACTCGCCCCACATCACCGTCACCACGTCGTCCTGCATCCCGCGGTCGTGCAGGTCCTGGATCAGGTTCGCGATGCCGCGGTCGACTTGCGGCAGTTGCTTCTTGAGCGACTGGAAGTTCTGGCCGTGCGTGTCCCACCCGCCGATGGACAGGGTGACGCAGCCGACGCCGGCCTCGACCAGTCGGCGGGCGGTGAGGAACGCTTCCACGCCCTTGTAGCGCTCGCGCGTCTTCTCGTCTTCCTTGCGAACGTCGAGCGCGTCGCGGACCACGCCCGCGGTCACCATCTCCAGCGCGCGTTCGTTGTAAGCATCCATCCCGGCCATCGTGCCGGTCGCGTCGATCTCGCGCTTGGTGTCGTCGAACTTCTCCAACAGGTTCTTGCGGTCTTCGAGCCGATCGACGGTCACGCCCTGCGCGAGCTTGAGGTTCGAGTTGCCCTGGCCGCCCGGCGTGAACGGCCGGTGCGCGATGCCGAGGTAGCCCGGCTCGGTGCCGCGGCTCATCCCGCGGAGGCTGACGAACGGGGGCACCGCGCCGCTGTCGGCGCTGCGGACCTTCGACACGACCGAGCCGAAGCACGGGTGATCCGCGATCCGGTTCACGCGGTCCGGGTAGCCGGTCATCACGAGCGAGTCGGAGTGCTCATCGACCGACACGACGGAGCGGACGCAGGCGAGCTTGTCCCACATCTTCGCTTGCATCGGGAAGTGTTCGCAGATCTCGACGCCCGACACGTTGGTCTTGATCGGGTTGAACTCGCCGCGGAACTCGGCCGGTGCGTCCGGCTTGAGGTCGTACATGTCCATGTGGGACGGCCCACCGGGCAGGTAGATCATGATCGCGGACTTCTGCGACCGGCTGGGCTGCTTCTTGGCCGCGGAACCGGCGGCGCTGGCGGTGTTCAGCCGGAGCATGTCGGCGAGCGTGAGGCCGGCGCCGAAGGCACCGATCTGGAGGAAGTCGCGCCGGTTGGCGCCGTCGCAGAACTTGTGGCTCGAGCCGAGAAAGCGGAGCATGTACGGATCCTCGCGAGCGCGGATGGGAAGGTGGGTAGCGACGCCGGTGCGGTGTCAGCGTGCTGGTCTGTGGGTAGGCACCGGGTCGCCGGTGTGGGGGCGGGAACGAGCGCACGCTAACCTCTCATCGGATATTCACATCAGGGAGGGTCGCTGTCAACTGAATTATTCGGGTGAAAACTCGGGAATCGCGAAGTCG
>CANLGS010000510.1 GCA_947490035.1 Gemmataceae bacterium | reverse complement strand
CGCGTCCGCACGAGGAACTTCTCGCCGTTGCACTCGCCCACGATCTGAACCGTGTGAACGCCAACGGGCGCGGTGCCGTCGGCTTCGAGTTTGCACACGACCGCGAGTTCCCCTTCGGGGAAGGTGTCGGGGGTCAGTTTCAAGCCGGCCGGCGCGCCCACGAGCGAGAGCGTGACCGGCCCCTTGCCGCCGTTGCGCGCGAGCGTCAGCGGCACGATCTGGTAGTTCCCTTGCGGCACCGTCAGCCCTTCGACTTCGGCCGCGACCGTCGGCGGGAACGGCTCACTGCGCACCGTGATGCGGTACGCGTGCGAGTCGCTGCCGTCGCGGAGGGTGTCGCGTACCGCGATGCCGTAGGTGCCCGCGGCCGGCGCGGTGAAGTCGAGCGCCGTTTCGGTCCCGTCGGGCTTGTCCTGGCCGCGGCGCTGCTCGCGCCCGGTGTGGTCAGTGATCGTCAGTTCCAGGTCCGCGGGCGAGTTCAGCGCGCGCGCTTCCGCACGAAGGAATAGGTTCTGCCCCTTCTCCAGTTGCACCGCGAACACCTGACGCCGGCCGGGTTGCTTCAACACCCCGCACAGCACGCCCGGCACGACGGCGGGCGTCGCCTGCACGTTGCCGACCGTGATGGAGCGGTCGAGCGCGAGGAACGGGTTGGCCCGCATTGGCGACAGCAAGTACGCGACCTGCGTCGGGCCGGACGTAGCCTGTGAGAGTGAGAAATCACGCGCCGCGTCGAAGTCCTTCGCCACCGTCACTGGCAAGTCCGTGGCGGTCACCGGCACCCACACGGAGCCGGCATCGCCGGGCCGCCTGACCTGCTGGAAGAACCCACCCGCGAGGCGGTCCGGCACGCTCGCGGCCGCCGGCACCGCGACGCGCTCCGCCGGGAACTTGCCCACGCGCAGGATGTAGTGGTGATGCTCGCTCGCCTTCAGGCGGGCGTCGCGCACTTCCAGCGTGTACGTGCCGGCCTTCTCGAACGTGTGCGAGAACCGGAAGTCGAAGTACAGGCCGGGGTCGTTGTCGCGTTCGAGGACGAACTTGCCGGCCGCGTCGCGGATCGTCAGCAGCGGGTCCGCGTCCTTGCCCAGCCGGTTCGAGACGCACTCGAAGCTGACGCGCTCGCCGGCCGTCACGATCACATCGTAGCGGTCGAGCGTGCCCTCGCGGAACGTACCCCACACGCACGCCGGCAGCACAAGCGGCACCGGCTTGTCACTCGCGACGTTGCCCTTCACGGGTAAGTCTTCGACGTGGAACAGCACCGCGTTCGTCAGCCCGTCGCGGGTCGCGAGCCGAAGCCCGCACACGCCGACGGGCGCGTCGGCGCTCGCGGTGATGTCGAACACCAACTTGCCCGGTTCGCTCGACACCGGCTTCGCGGTCAGCGTGCCCTTCGGGAGCGAATGCCAGATGTCGAGGCCGGGGCCGAAGTCCTTCCCCGGGAACGCGACGCGCGCCGTCTTCCCGCGCTCGACCACCGGCGGCGACACGCTCTCGACGAACCCTTGCGCGCTCACGGCGAGCGGCAGGGCGAGCGCGATGAGAGCAGCGAGGAGGTATCGCATGGTAGTGTTTTCGTGGCACAGACATTCCTGTCTGTGCGCCGTCGAGCTTCAGCACGCACAGACAGGAATGTCTGTGCCACAAAACCAAAGCCGAATGCAGGAAGGAATCACTGGCGGGACGGTCGAAGACTATGGTACACTCGGCGGAGGTCGATTGCACGCCGGTTTTCTCCTGCCTGATTTGCTCGCCAAGACTCCGGGGGCTTACGCCACCCGGCTCGCCAAAGTCGGAGTTCACGCCATGCTGAATCTCTGGGGTTCGTCGTCGCTGGACCGCCGCGAACTGCTACGCGTCGGCGGGGTCGCGCTCGGCGGGCTGACACTCCCGATGCTGCCTACGAACACGGCGCGCGCGGCGGGAGCGAAGCCGAAGAGCTTCGGCGCGGCGAAGAACTGCATCATCCTGTACCTGAGCGGCGGCCCGGCGCAGCTCGACACGTTTGACCCGAAGCCGGACGCGCCCGACGATATTCGCGGGCCGTTCAGCACCATTCAGACCACGCTCCCCGGCGTGCGGTTCTCCGAACTGCTGCCGAACGCGGCGAAGTGGATGCACAAGTCGGCGCTCGTGCGCACCATGTGGCACGACCACAACGACCACGGCCGAGGGTCGTACTGGATGTTCACCGGCTACCAGTACCCCGGCGGCGTGCCCGAAGTGAACAACATGAACCGCCAGGACATGCCGCACATGGGCGCGTGCGTGGCGAAGATCGCACCGGGCAAAAGCCCGCTCCCGGCGTGGGCCATCGTCCCGCACCGCATGGACGTGGCCGGCGGGCGCCGCGCCGGGCAGTTCGCCGGCGCGCTCGGCTCCAAGTACGACCCGCTCTACACCGGCGGCAACCCGAACGACGACGACTTCAAACTCGATCACATCCCCCTTGTGGCGAACGAAGCGCCCGACGCGCTGAAGCGTCGGCTCTCGCTCGTCGATCAACTGAACCTGGAGACGAAGTCGCTCAACGGCTTGGCCGCGAGCGGCACCATTAAAGACTCGCAGGCGAAGGCGGTAGAAGTGATTTCATCGGACGCGGTGCGAAAGGCGGTCGATCTCGCGGGCGCACCGGCGAAGGAACGCGAGCGCTACGGCCGCAACCTGTTCGGTCAGTCCGTGATGCTCGGCAAGCGCCTTCTGGATGCCGGCGTGCGGTTGGTGCAGTGCAACTGGCAGCGCACGCAGGGCATCAACGGGTTCGCGTGGGACACCCACTGGAACAACTTCACCGCGCACAAGGACGACCTCGTCCCGCCGTTCGACAAGGCGTTCCACGCCTTAATGACGGACCTCGACGCGGCCGGGAAGCTGGACGAAACGCTGGTGGTGGTCGCGGCGGAGTTCGGGCGCTCGCCGAAGATCACGAAGAGCAACGCGGGCCGCGAGCACTGGCCGGAGTGCTTCAGCGTGCTGTTCGCGGGCGGCGGCATCAAGGGGGGCCAAGTGTACGGCGCGTCCGACAAGATCGCCGGGCGCCCCGCGAAAGACCCGGTCACGCCGGCGGACTTCACCGCGACCATCTACCACTGTCTCGGCATCGACAGCTCGAAGGAAGAGCACGACCAGGGCGGCCGGCCCTTCACGCTCTCGAAGGGCAAGGCGATTGACGCTTTGGTGGGATAAGTCTCAAGTCATAAAGTCGCAAGTCGTAAAGTCGAAGACCCTCGCGGTTGAGGTCTTCGACTTTACGACTTGCGACTTTATGACTTGAGACTCAAAAGTTACGGCTTCTTCCCGCGAATCATCTCCTCGACCGCGGCCAGCACCTCGGTCACCTTCTCGTCGGTCAGGTCTTCCAGTTTGAACTCCCACCGCTGCACCATCCGCAACCGGTTGTAGAGGATGACGGTCACCGGGGCGTCGCCGACCGCGAACGCGGTCAGCGACCCGGACTTGTCAGCGGCCAGGCCGAACGGCACGTTGTCCGCGGCGACGAGGGTGGCGTAGTTCCGCACCTCGGTCGCCTTCTCGTCGCGCATCTCGTCGTGCGGGTACTCCAAATCCACCGCGACTTTCTCATCGCCGTCGGCGCCCTTCACGGTCACCACCTTCGTGCCGCCCTCCAGCTTCAGGAACATCACGAACGAGGCCAGTTTGTCGGAGCGGTACTTCGGGATCAGCGTGTCCGTGCCTTTGAGGAGCTTGCTCAGGCCGTCGGTGACTTTCACCTCCGACACGTTGCCGCGCACGAACACCGCGACGACCGGCGAGAGGCCGTGTTCGCACACGAGGCAGTGAATCTTGCCGGTGCGGTCGCGCGGGTCGCGGTCGCTCTCGTCCTTCGGGGGCGGCACCTTCTTGAACCGGTTGTCCGTGATGAGTTGCGCGCGGAACGTGGCCGGCACGACGTTCGCGTTCGTGGTGCCGCGCACGACGGACCGCCCCGCCGCGACAATCGTCGGGGTAACCGACGGCTCCGGGGCCGGCTCCTGCGCCCGCGCCGCGAACCCCGCCACCGCGAGCAACCCCAACACCGCCAACGTGCGCCGGACCATCATCGCCGCTCCTCCGAGACCGCGTTCGTGCCCAATTACCATTAAGACTGACGCCGCGCACAGGCGGCGTCAAGGCTTCGGCGCCCGACTGGCG
>CANLGS010000509.1 GCA_947490035.1 Gemmataceae bacterium | reverse complement strand
CGCGTTCGACAAGAAGACCGGGAAGGAACGGTGGGCGTCGCAGAGTTGCCAGGGCGATTTCGGCTACTGCCCGCCGATGGTCTACGAGTTCGGCGG
The DNA here is from genome assembly GCA_947490035.1 of Gemmataceae bacterium. Taxonomy (GTDB): domain Bacteria; phylum Planctomycetota; class Planctomycetia; order Gemmatales; family Gemmataceae; genus Gemmata. The sequence goes on along the minus strand of CANLGS010000509.1, from coordinate 4,060 downwards.
GAAGCGCCAGCTCATCGTCTGGCACACGCGCGCCGTGGTCGGGCTGGAACCGGACACCGGGAAGCAGCTCTGGCGCGTCGCGTTCGACGTGCAATCCGCGCTCACCGCCCCGACCCCGCGAAAGGTCGGCGACGACAAGCTGTTCGTCACCTCGTTCTACAACGGCTCGCTGCTGCTGAAAGTCGGTGCGGACAAGGCCGACGTGGTGTGGAAGAGCAAGGCAAAGGGCGAGAAGCCGGACCAGACCACGGACCTGAGTTCGATCATGGCGACGCCGGTGGTGGTCGGCGACCACATCTACGGCGTGTGTGGGTACGGGCAACTGCGGTGCATCGAGGCGAACACCGGCAAGCGCGTGTGGGAGACGATGCTCGCGACCCGCGGCAAGCGCACGCCCGTGAAGGTCGCGGCGGAGCCGGAGCCGGCCGAGACCGAGCGGTGGAGCCTCGCGTTCCTGATCCCGAACGGCGACCGCTACTTCCTCTTCAACGAGCAGGGCGACCTCATCATCGCGAAGTTGTCACCGAAAGGTTACGAGGAGATGGACCGCGCGCACGTCATCGAACCGACGAACACGATGGCCGGTCGCGGGCGAGTGGTGGTGTGGATGCACCCCGCGTTCGCCAACAAGTGCGTGTACGTCCGCAACGACAAGGAGTTGGTGTGCGTGAGTTTGGCGAAGTGAAGAGGACGTTTAGCCGCGACCCGAAGTCCGCGGAGGGGAGCGCGAGACGCTTGACAGCGCGCCTGCGCGAAGGGACAATCAGCGCATGGAATTCGAGTGGGACGACGCGAAGGCTGCGTCGAATGAACTCAAACACGGCGTGTCATTCACGGAAGCGGCGACCGCTTTCGGTGACCCACTCGCCGCGATTTTCCCGGACGAGGAACACTCGAACGGCGAAACGCGAGAAATCCTGGTCGGCTATTCCGAACGCGGGCGGTTGTTGATCGTGAGTTTCACGGAGCGACCGCCGAACCTGCGCATCATCAGCGCCCGCATCGCAACGCCAACGGAACGCCGCAATCACCAAGAAAACCCGCTGGGAGGCGCACCATGAACGACGAACTTCGAGACGAATACACGTTCGACTACAGCAAGGCCAAGCCGAACCGGTTCGCGACGGCAATGAAGAAAGGCGGGCGGCTCGTCGTACTCGACCCAGAAGTCGCGGCAGCGTTCGAGGGATCAGGCGCAGTCAACGCGGTTCTGCGTGCGCTCCTCCAGACCATGCCGGGCCGCCCGGCAAGCGCCGAAGCCAAAGCTTGAGTTCGTTTCGTGCCCCAGCCAGTCAGTTTGTTGCCTTACGTGTCGTGGCATATTCCACGACACGCACCAAGAGGGGTCTCATGTCACCCGAAGAAATCCGCCTCTTTCTTGCCTCCCACCCCGACTTCAAGCACTTACGCGTGAGCGACCGGGAGCCACTTGGATATTCGTTCTGGCTGGACGTAGGGGGACGTTCGACTCGTGTTTTCTACGCCAACCGCAGCAGCGCCCACGCAACAACTCTAATCAGACTTCCCATCTCGATGCGACTTCGACTGACTGCATACAACCAAACGTGGTTGCGTCTCGTGCCGGATAAGAAGCCACACTATTACGCCTTCACCGGTGGCCGAACTGAGCTCGAGCAACTCGTTGCTGAAGAACTCCGTCTTTACCCGCAGGTGTAACACAAAAACCATGTTCATGAATGACCATCAACAACCCAGCCGGCTGACGCCGGCGGTTCGACGTGTAGTTCATTGCTGAACCGCCGGCGTCAGCCGGCTGGGTTATTCTTCAGCGCGACATGGTCGTATCTCGATTTGCAGGCGTCACACCAGGCCAGACGCCGCGACCTTGATGCCCTTTAGCGCCATGCGCAACTGCTCGGGGTTGGGCGAGAACTCCAGCGCCGTCGCCTTGTCGATGCGCCCTCCCAGGCACAGGTCTTCCAGGTTCTTGTTGAAGTCCATCATGCCTTCGTTGTAAAACGCGCGCATCGCGTCCAACAGCTTCGCGTCCTGCGACTTCAAGATCAGCTCGCGGATCGTCGGGTTCACGATCATGATCTCGTTGGCCGGCACACGCGACACGCCGGGGATGCACGACGGCACCAGCTTCTGCGCCACCACCGCCCGCAGGTTGAACACCATGCTCTGCCGCACCGCGCCGTGCTGGGACGGCGGGAACAGCCCCAGGATGCGGTCGATGGTGCTGAACGCGTTGGACGCGTGGATGGTGCCGAACACGACGTGCCCGGTTTCGGCCGCGTGGACCGCCGACTCGAACGTATCGGCGTCGCGCAACTCGCCCACCAGGATGATGTCCGGGTCTTCGCGCACCGCGTGCTTCAGCCCGGTGTGCCAGTCGCACACGTCGAGGAACACCTCGCGCTGGTTCACGATCGACATCTTGTCCACGAACACGAACTCGATCGGGTCTTCCAGCGTGAGGATGTGCAGCGCTTCGGTCGAGTTGATGTAGTCGAGCATCGACGCGATGGTGGTCGATTTGCCCGACCCGGTCACGCCCGCGAGCAGCACCATGCCCTGCTCGTAGTGGCACAACTTCTCGATCATGGGCGGCAGGCCGAGCTTCTCGAACGACGGGATGCTCTGGTTGACGAGCCGGGCGACCATCGCGAACCGCCCGCGCTGCTTCATCAGGTTGACGCGGTAGCGGGCCTCGTCGGCGCCGATGACGTGCGCGAAGTCCGCGCCGCCGGTCTCGTCGAGGATCTTCTTGTCCTTCTCGCGAAGGATGGGGAAGATGAGTTTTTCGAGCGTGTCCTGTTCGAGCTTGGGCGTGTTCATCTTCTGGATGACGCCGCGGAGCCGCATCATGCCCGGCAGCCCGGCCTTCAGGTGCAGGTCGGACCCCTTGTGGAGCATGACCGTGCGGAACAACTGGTTGATCTGCGGTTCGCCGGCGATGGTGGCCGCGACTTTCAGTCCCGGCTCCGGCGAGTTGATCGCGATCGCGACGTAAGGCGCCGGCGGCGGGGGCGGCGGGGGCGAAGCGGGAGGAGGCATCGAGTAAGCCCTCTGGGGATTCTTGTAGGTGAGTCAAGGCTTTGCGCAGGACCTTTTCTCTTGTGGCACAGGCTTTCTAGCCTGTGCTTCCAAAGGCAACACAGACAGGAATGTCTGTGCCACGAAACCAAAACGAAGTGGTGGGACGGCGCCGAGCCTTGTCCCACCCTACGAAAGGCGCACGGCAACGCCCTTGCTCGCCAGGTACGCCTTCGTGTCGGGTATCGAATATTCGTTGTAGTGGAAGATACTGGCCGCGAGCGCGGCGGAAGCCCCTGCTTCAAACGCGAGCCGCAGGTGTTCCGGGTGCCCGGCCCCGCCGCTGGCGACGACCGGCACGTTCACCGCCCGGCTTACCGCTTCGAGCATCGGGATATCGTAACCATTCTTGGTGCCGTCGGCGTCCATCGAGGTCAGCACGATTTCACCGGCCCCAAGTTCGACCACACGACGCGCCCACGCGACCGCTTCGAGGCCGGTGCCGATGCGCCCGCCGTTGACGAACACTTCCCAGAACTCTTTGCCCTCGCGCTGTACTCGCCTGGGGTCGATGTTCACGACGGTGGCACAGTTCCCGAACTTGCGGCTCACCTCCGCGATCAGTTCGGGCGTCTTCACCGCGGCCGAGTTCAGGCTCACTTTCTCCGCGCCCGCCTGAATGAGTTGCGTCGCGTCCGCGAGGCTGCGAATCCCGCCGCCGACGGTGAACGGCATGAAGATTTCCTCCGCGACGCGGCGCACCATGTCCAGCATGATCGCGCGGCCCTCGTGGCTGGCGGAGATGTCGAGGAACACGAGTTCGTCGGCGCCCTGTTCGTCGTACCGGCGCGCGACCGCGACCGGGTCGCCGGCGTCGCGCAGGTCGATGAAGTTGGTGCCCTTCACCACCCGCGCGCGATCGACGTCGAGGCACGGAATGATCCGCTTTGTGAACATCGGGTCCGCTGTGAAGTCAATTTGTGGAAGCGCGCTCGCAGAAGTGATCGTATCAAAGGCGAGCAGGGGACTCTAGAGGGCAGAAGGCAGAAGAGCCGCAGAT
>CANLGS010000508.1 GCA_947490035.1 Gemmataceae bacterium | reverse complement strand
GAGGCCAAGAAGGACGAACCGAAGAAGGACGACTCGACCGCCGCGCTCAAGACCCGGTTGAAGAAGTACGAGGACGAGATCGGCCGCATCCGCGAGTCGATGCTGAAAGACGTGGATGTCGAGCAGAAGCGGCTCGAAGAGGACGTGAAGAAGGCCGAGAAGACGCGCGAAGACGCGATGAAAGTCAAGGACTTCGACGCCGCGAACAAGGCGTTCCAGGCGATATCGGCGGCACGCGGCGAACTCATGAAACTCCAGCAGGTTCGCAACGACATCACCACCCGGCACCGCCCCGCGGAGGCGGCCGCGCCGCCGCCCCCCGCGGACGAGCGCCTCGGCCTCAAGCTCTCGGTGCCCGACAAGGTCGTCGTCTCTCAACTGGGTCTCGAGAAGAATCAGGGGCTGGTGATCGACTCCGTGAAGGCGAACACGCTGGCCGCGAAGCTCGGCCTCTTGGCGGCCGACATCCTGGTGAAGATCGACGGCACCCCGGTGCCCAACTCCACCGCCGCGTTTCGCAAGCTGCTCACCGACCTGAAGCCGGACGCGACCTTCGAGGTCGTGGTGCTGCGGAAGGGCAAGCCGGAGACCGTGAAGGGGCTGACCGTGCCGCCGGTGCCGGCGGCGAAGACCGAGTAATTCTTGACCACAACGAAACGACGCGACCGGCGGGATCAGTTCCCGCCGGTCGCGTCGTTTCGTCGCGCGTCACTTCCGCGGCGTGCCCTGGTTGAAGCCGGCCGGGTCGAACTCGTCGCCCCCGGTCGGTCCGCTGACCGGCGGCTTCGGCGGCAGCGTCGTTCCGAACTGCGTGCCGCCCGCGGGCTGAACTGGCGGCAGCGGCGCCGGGGCAACAGCGGTCGCCGGCGGGATTCGCGGGACGACCGGCTTCGGCGCCGTCGCGGTCGGCGGCGTCAACGGGTCCGCATGTGGGATCGGCGGCACGAAGGGCGTAGCGTTCGTCGGCGGCGCTGGGTCCGCGAGCGGCGGCTTTCGCGGGAACGGTTCGGGGACTTGTGGCAGAAAAGGGGTCGGTTGGCCGACCACTTCTGGTATCGACGGCAACACGGGAGCTGCGGGCGTCGTCACAGGCGCCGGGGTTCGCGTGTCCACGGGCGGCAACACCGGCAGCGCTGACGGAATCGGCGGCAACACGTGGTCAACGGCCGACGCCGCAGGTGGCAACGCGGGCACGAACACCGGCGCAGGCGGAATGATTGGCGGCGCGACCGGAATCACAGGCGGCGCGGGGGCGGGCATCGGCGGCGGAGGCGGTGCCGCGGGCGCGCCCATGATCGGCGTGCCGACGGCCAGCGCGGTCCACGCTTCGAGCGCCTGGTACGCGACCGCCTGGCGCGACGCGACCGACGGCACCTGCTGCCCGCCGTGCGCGGTGAGCGCCTTCACCAGCAGCGGGCTGGACACCGGCTCGTCCTTGCGGAGTTGCGCCGCGACCGCGCGCAGGTTGGCCCGCGTCGGCTGCTGCCCGGCGTCGCCGGGCGCGACCCGCGCCAGTTTGAACTTCCCGGCATCGGGCTTCGCGTGGCACTCGACGCACTGGTTCGCGAGGAACGGCTGCACGCGCGCGGCGAACAGGTTCGCGGCCTCCGGCGTCACGTCCGGTTCGGGATCGACCGGCACCGGCGGCGGAACGGTCCGCAGTTCGGTCGGGAACACCGGCGTTTGAGGCGCGGTCATCTTCGCCACGTTCTCCCGCGGGAACTGCTGCAACGACTGCTCCAGCGACCGCGCGAGCGCCGACGCGTCCGCGTTGCGCGGGTCGAGCTTCAGCACCTCGCGGGCCTCGGTCAGCGCCTGCTCGCGCATCCCGCCGTACATGCACCACCGCGCCACCTTCAGCCGGGCCGCGGCGTCATTCGCGGGCACCTTCGCCAGCACGAACCGGTATACCTCGTCCTTACTCTCCGCGACGAACTGCACCTGACTCTTCGGGAACGGCCGGTCGAGCGCGCCCTGCCGCACGACTACCGTTTCGCCGCGCAGCGTCACCGTCCCTTCGATCACCTTGTCGTCCTTGAGTACGACGTACTTGGCGCCGCCCGCGAGCGGTTCCGGCTGCCCGGTCGCGTTGCCCGCGCCCGGAAGGTTCGGCACCGACAACACCGGCGGTTGAAGCACCGGTGTCGGGGCGGGCAGTGGCGCCGGCGGCGCGACCGGCTTCGGCGCGGGCGGCGGAACCAGCGGTTCAAAGGGCGTCTTCGGCGTCGGCGCCCGGAGCGGAGCGGGGGAAACCGGCGGTTCGCCGGTCGGGTCCGACGTGATCGGCAGCGGGTACCCGGGCAGCATCGGGAGTGCCGGCGGCGCGGCCGGAATCGGCGGGAGCGGGATCACGGGGTCCGTTCCCGACGCGGGCGCGACCGGCGGAAGCGCGGGAGCGCCCGCCTTCGCCGGCGGAATCGCGGGCAAGCCCGGCAGCACGAGCGGTTCGTCCGGCGGGTACGTGATCGGCGGCAGCGGCAACCGCGGGACCTCGTCCGGCGCGCGGGCCGCGGTCGGCGCCAGCGGCGGCGTTGCCAGGTTCGGGAGCTGCGCGTGGACGACCAGCGCGGCCGCGGCGACAGCCGCCGCGGTGACGAGGTAATAGGTTGTTTTCATAGTTGCGCCCGCCATAACGTCGCGCCGGTGTCCGGGCAAGACCACTTTTTCGGGAAAGTAGTCCGCCGCTCCGCGGCGGTCTTTGGGTCGCCCGGCAAAGTCAGAAGACAAAGGCAAGACCGCCGCGGAGCGGCGGGCTACTCTGGAGATTCGCATGAAGGTCGAGATCGTCTCCATCGGCAGCGAAATCACCAGCGGGCAGAACCTCGACACCAACTGCCAGTGGCTCAGCCGCCGGCTCGCGGAGATCGGGCTGCCGGTCGGCTTCCACACCACCGTCGCGGACGACTTCGCGGACAACGTCGCGTGCTTCAAGATCGCCACCGAACGCGCCGACCTCGTTATCAGCACCGGCGGGCTGGGGCCGACGCAAGACGACCTCACGCGCGAGGTGATCGCGGCCGTCGCGGACGTAGGGTTGGTCGAACACGCGGAATCGCTGGCGCACATCAAGGACATGTTCACGAAGCGGGGCCGCGTGATGCCGGACCGCAACCACGTGCAGGCGCTGCTGCCGGCCGGGGCGGAAGCGATCTTCAACGTGTGCGGCACCGCGCCGGGCGTGTGGGCGCGTGTGGGCAAGGCGACCGTGGTCGCGATGCCGGGCGTGCCGTCGGAGATGTTCCGCATGTTCGCGGAGCAGGTGAAGCCGCGCTTGCTCGCGATGGGCGTGGGTGGCGGCGTGTTCATCCAGCGGAAGATCAACACTTTCGGCACCGGCGAGTCGGCGGTCGAAGCGAAGCTGTTCGACCTCACGCGCCGCGGGCACATTCCGGAAGTCGGCATCACCGTCAACGACGCGACCATCTCGCTCCGCATTCTGGCGCACGCGCCCACATTCGCGGAGGCGCAAGCCCAGATCGCCCCCGTCGAAGCCGTGATTCGCGAGCGCCTCGCGGAGATGGTGTTCGGCACCGACGACGAGGAGTTACAAGACGTGGTCGTGCGCCTGCTTCGCGAGAAGCAGAAGACGCTCGCGACCGCGGAGAGCATCACGGGCGGGCTGGTCGCGCACCGCGTCTGTCTCGTGCCGGGCGCGAGCGACTTCTTCCGCGGCGGCGTGGTGACGTACACCGACGAGGTGAAGGCCCGCGAACTCGGCGTCCCCACTGCCCTGCTGGAGCAGTACGGAGCGGTCAGCGAACCGGTCGCGCGGGCGATGGCAGAAGGCGTGCGCGAGAAGTTCGGCACCGACCTCGGCGTCTCGACGACCGGCTTCGCCGGTCCGGGCGGCGGCACGGAAAGCGACCCGGTCGGCACCGCGTATGTCGGCCTCGCGCACGCCGGCGGCTGCGATGTGGTCCGCTGGGGTTGGATCGGCACTCGCTACGAGATCATGAGCCGCACCGCGAAGCTCGCGCTCAACGCCGTGCGTCTGAAACTCGCCTAAGAACGGGCCGACGCCTTCACCCGCCTCGAAACCAAGCCTCGCCGAGAACCGCACGCACATGACCGACGCACCCCGCTCCCGATCCCGACAACTCCTCGTTCTGGCGTGCTGGTGCGCGCTGGCCGCCGCCGGGCCGGTCGCGCTGTACGGCCAGT
>CANLGS010000507.1 GCA_947490035.1 Gemmataceae bacterium | reverse complement strand
TCCTCGAGCGACACGTTCGCGCGCTGGAGTGCTTCGTCCACGACGGGAAGGAGGTTGCGAAGGTGCGCGCGCGACGCGATCTCCGGCACCACGCCGCCGAACCGCGCGTGCAGGTCCGTCTGCGACGCGACCACACTGGAGAGGACTTGCAGGTCGTCGGTGAACACCGCCGCGGCGGTTTCGTCGCAGGAGGTTTCTAAGGCCAAGAAGTGCGTCATGGTATTAAGGCGAGCGGGGGGCGTCAGCCCCCTGATAGTTTCGGCAGCGATTTGCGAAGGACGACCATCAGGGAGGCTCACGCCCCCCGCTCGCCTTCCCACCACCGCGCCGCCAGCGCCGCGTTCCACTCCATATTACACGCGCACGCGGCGAGGGCCGCTTCCATCTCCGTCGCGGTCTGGAAGCGCTCGGCAGGGTCTTTCGCCAGGCACTTCGCGACCACCGCGGCGAGGTCGGCCGGGATGTCGTGCCGCAGCGTCGAAAGGTCCGGCGCGGGCTGCGTCAGGTGCGCCGTGAGCAACTTCCCGACGCTCGTTCCTTCAAACGGCGGGCGACCCGCCAGCACGAAGAACGCGACCGCGCCCAGCGAGTACAAGTCGCCGCGCGGGTCCACGCTCTCGCCCGCGGCCTGCTCCGGGCACATGTACGACGGCGTGCCCAGCACCGTCCCGGCCCGCGTGATCTTCACGTCGGCCTCGGAGCCGTGATCCTGCACCAGCCCGAAGTCGAGCAGTTTCGCCACGTCGCGCTGACCGCCGAGCGACGTGACCAGGATGTTCGACGGCTTCAGATCGCGATGAACCATCCCGCGCGCGTGCGCCTCCGCAAGAGCGCCGCAGAGTTGCCGCAACAAGTACACCGCACGGCCCGGAAGTAGCGCCCCGTTCTCCTTCACCAGCGCGTCGAGCGTCGGGCCTTCGAGGTACTCCATCACGTAGTAGAAGCTGCCGTCGTCGCTGCGCCCGTAGTCGTAGATGCGCACCGTGTTGAAGTGCGTGAGCGTGGTCACCGCGCGCACCTCGCGCTCGAACCGGGCGGCGGTCGCGGGTTCGCTCGCGAGTTCGGCGCGCACGAACTTCATCGCGCACGGGCGCTTCAGCAGCCGGTGTTCGGCCAGCCACACCTCGCCCATCCCGCCCTCGCCGAGCTTCTTGCGGAGCGTGTACGCGCCCAGTTGCTTCGCCTCGCGAATCGCGTCGAAGGCTTGCCGTTGAAGCGCGTTCGTGCGCGACGCGCTGAACACCGCGATCACGCCGGCCATGAACAGCGGGATCACGGTCACGGGGAGGACGAGCGGCAGCACGGGGCGCACGGCCGGGTTCGTCGCGGCGGCCAGCGCGGTGGCGACGACCGGCACCAGCACCAGCAACCCGGCCCCGATCAGACTGCGCCGCCGCGTGTTCGGGATCATCACGCCGTACAGGATGATGGCGAACACGAGCGGGTAGTTGGTGATGACCGCGTCGAACCGGTAGAGCAGTTCGTGGTATTGCGCGTCGATCGATTCGGCGGGCGAGGCGTGCAGCACGGCGAACCGGCCGATCCCGCCGCCCAGCGCGATCATCGCGAACTGGCTCACCTCGACGGTGCGGAGCGTGCCGAGCGTCGCGCCGGGGTTGCGGAGGATGAACACCAGCCCCGCGACGCTGTGCCCGAACGCGAGCAGCGGCAGCCCGACCACCCACTGCCCCAGCCCGGCCTCGCCGGGGAGCACGGCCACCCCGGTGGCGCCGAGGAACGCGATCACCCCGGTGGCCACGCCGATCGCGCCGTGGGTGACGAGCAACCGCTTGCGGAGCAACTCGCGCGTCTCTCCCGCGAACCCGGCGGACCCGGTCGAGGTCGCGCGCGGCAGCGTGACGCCGGTCTGCGGCGTGGCGTCGGCCGGGCGCACGAGCGTTTCGTCGGCGCCTGAACTTTCGCGCGCCGCGGTAACGGCGGTCGGTTCCGGCGGGCGAACGGTGGTGAGGTCCGTGAGATCGGGCATGGGGCGGCTCGGCGGGAAGATTCGCGGTACTCCCATCCTAACACCGCTTCGGGCGCGTGTCAGAGTCTATCCGGGAAGAAATCGCTTGGAAAACGTCGTTTCGCGCCCAGCAATAACGCTGATTTCACGATTTTGCTTGGTTGAGTCACGGAACCCCGTTCGCGCTTGGCAAGAAACGTACTTTTTCCCTGGGAATACTTGCCGGATAGACTCTCAGAGTAGTTGCAACGCACCCGCGCGGGCGGAACGCACGGTAGTCGGCCGCGCGCCCGGAGAAGTGGTCCTTGAACGCGGGCGTCACGGCGCGGCTTCTGCCGCCGCGCCCGGTTCGTCTGGCGGCGGGAACAGGTCGTTCACGGCCAGCCGGAAGCCCGGCACGACGGGGTCGCCGGTCAGGTCGTCGCCGCGGGCCAGGATGCACACGTCCGTCGGCGACGTGTAGACGTACACCCGCTCCTGACGGGGGAGGACAAGCCACACCACCCGCACGCCGGCCCGAAAGTATTCCTCCACCTTCTCCATCACTTCGTCCACGTCGTCGGTCGGGCTGACCACCTCGGCGGCCAGTTCGGGGACGACCGGCCAGGCGTTCGCGCGCGGCGGGCGGCGGGTCCGCGGCCAGCGGTGGAACGACACGAAACCCACATCGGGCCGGCGGTCGGTGGCCGCCCCCGGTAGGTCGAACAGCACCTCGATCGTCGCGCGCCCGAGTTGGTTCGCGTTCGCGTGGTTGCACAACGCGTTGAACAGCACGCCCGCGAGGATGTTCTCGTATGTCCCCATGAGTTTAACCACCCGCTCCCCGTTCACGACCTCGTACAGTTCGTCGGCTTCGATCCGTTCGAGTGCCTGGATCACGTCTCGTCCTCCTTTTCGTCTTCAACGAGGTCGGCGTCATGGCGCGGCTTCTGGGATCTCGTCGGGCGTGTACGGTAGCGGGAACAGGTCGTTCACGGCCAGCCGGAAGCCCGGCACGACGGGATCGCCGGTCAGGTCGTCGCCGCGGGCGAAGATGCGGACCGCCGTTCGCGCGGTGTAGCTGTAAACCAGCTCCTCGTCGGGCCCGACCAGCCACACCAGGCGAACCCCGGCGCGGAAGTATTCGCTCACCCGCCCCAGCACGTCGCGGAAGTCGTCGTTCGTGCTGACGACTTCAACCGCCAGGTCGGGCACGACCGCCCAGGCGTTGGTCTGCGGAATGCCCCGCGCCTCCGGCCACCGGTCGAAGGACACGAAGCTGACGTCCGGGCGGCGGTCGTTCGCCATGTCCGGCAGGTCGAACAGCACCTCGATCGCGGCCCGGCCGTTGCGACTGGCACGGGCGTAATCGCGGAGGTGGCCGTGCAAGTCGCCGGCCAGAACATTCTCGTAGGTGCCCATCGGTTTAACCACCCTCTCCCCGTTCACGACCTCGTACAGTTCGCCGTCCGTAATGCGTGCGAGCGACTGGATCACGTCTCGTCCTCCTTTTCGTCGTCGGGAATGATGTACAGGTGGCACAACTTCGGGAACCGCTTGCGCATCTCCGCTTCGTCCTCGAAGTCCCAGTCGAGACCTTCGGGCGGGGGCGGCGGCGCGTCCTTCTCGGCGCGGTCGAGCCGGTCGTAGAAGTCGCTCATGCCGGTCTTCTCCTCGTAGACGCGCAGCGCCGCCGCGTCGAGGCCGAAGCCGTCCACCGGGTCGCCGTCGAGGACGTCCGCGAGCGAGTCCGGGTTCTTCAGCGCGTGCTCGTAGGCGTGCCGCCCGCGTGCGACCAGCCACGCGCGGAAGTCGCGGAAGCCGTCGTCCGAGCAGCCGCCGTTGATGAGGTACGCGGCGCCCCACAGGTCGATGAGGTTGGCCGACGCGACCGCCTCGTCGAACTTCGCCTGGAACTCGACCACCTCGAACCACTTCAGGTCCGCGAGCCGGTCCTTGAGCGCTTCAAAGTGGTCGATCGGGTCCGGGCGGTACGCGTCTTCGAGAGTCTTCCAGAACGGTTTCCAGTCCATCATGCACCTCGCGGGAATGGGGCGAAGGTTCGCGGCGGTGGCTTTCGTCTTGTTGTCTTTGACCGTGATCGCGAAGCAGAAGAGAAGAACCGCCACGGAGTGGCGGGCTACTCTCCGTCGAGATAAAGTTCGGCCAGGTGCGGCAGGCGCTTGCGCATCTCGTCGTCGTCGTCGAAGTCCCAGCC
>CANLGS010000506.1 GCA_947490035.1 Gemmataceae bacterium | reverse complement strand
CAACTGCTTTATCAGTCGGAAGACCTCCGGCAGATCAAGAACGAGTGGCGCCGGTTCTGGTTCAACGACCAGCCCGGACACCTCACGCCCGAGCGCATCCACGGCGGCATCTACTAATCAGTGGGCAGTGGACAGCAGACAGTGGGCAGAGAAGAGCGCGGCAAAAACAGCCGCGCCTTTTTTGCTTACTGCACACTGCCCACTGCCCGCTACTGGGGCGAAGCCGCAGTGCGCAGCCCGTCGCCGGCGACCCGCACGCCCAGCGCCGCGGGCTTGCCGCCGTTCGCCACCTTCACCAGAACCACGTTCCACCCCGCCTTCAACTCCACCTCGAACGACGCGTCCGGGTCCGCGGTCGAACCGTTCACCCACGCCCGCCACGGGTTCTCGCTCTCCACCGTCACCGTCGCCGTCTGCTTCTTCGGTGCGAGGACGTAAGTTCGCACGTAGACGGCCGGCGTGCCCGGCGCCGCGAACGCCGCCTTCAGGTCGAGCTTGCCGTTCGGGTCCGCCAACAGCGGCTTCCACAGCCCGGCCGCGATCGGGTCGGGCGAAATGCCCTTCACGTCCGCCGGGAACGGACCCGCGACCGCCGAATCCACCACCAATTCGCGGAACGACTCCTGCTCGCTCTTGCTCTTCAGGAACGCCAGCAGGTCGATGAACTGCTCGAACGTGATCTGCGACACCACGTTGTCCGGCATCAGCGAAATCTTGCTGGGCACCAGCGCCTCCACGTCCTCCTTCGCCACGCGGTTGTCGCGCCCGGTGGCGTCGCGGATGATGACCTCCTTCGCGTCGTCCTTCACCTTCAGCCCCGCGTACACCTTGCTGTCGGTCGTCGTCAGCCGGTACGTCTGGAACCCCTCCTTGATCTCCTTGCTCGGATCGACGATGGATTCGAGAATCTTCTCGACGGTCATCGTGTCCCACAGCCGGCTCAGGTCCGGGCCGACCGCGCCGCCCACGCCCTCCATCTTGTGGCACGTCGCGCACGCGAGCAACTTCGTGTTCAGGTACAACTCCTTGCCCTTCTTCGCGTCGCCCTTGGTGTTCACCAGCACGCGAATCTTGTCCACCTGACTCGGTTCGAGCGAGAGCAGCAGCCCGCCGCGGAGCACGTCGGCGCGGAGTTTGGCGAACGCCGGGTCGTCCGCGAACTTGTTGAGCGCGTCGTTGACCTGCGGGAAGAACTCGCGCGGTAACTTCTTCGCGACGTACCGCTCGCCGATGAGTTTCGCGCCGGGCTTGGTCGCGGCCAGCACCGCGACCGCCTCCGCGAGCAGCGTCGTATCCGGTTGGTCCAGCAACGGTTCGGCCGCCGCTCGCGCCGCGGTGATGTCGAACACCGCGAGCGTGCGGAGCGCTTCCGCTTTCAGGATCGCGGGGTGCTTGCCGTTCAGGACGGTCTTGAGCGGGCCGACCGCCGCGTTGTCGTTCAGGAAGCGGAGCGCCTTCGCCGCCGCGACCCGCTCCACCTGCGTGCGGGTGGAATCGCCGATGAACTCGATCAGCTTCGGGGACGCGCCCTTGATGCGAGCCGACTCGACGGCGAGGATCACCGACAGCCGCGTCATCTCGTCGGGGCTGGAGAGCAGGTCGAGTACCAGGCGCACGGCCTTCTGCGAGAGCGTTTCGCCGCTGGCGCCGAACACATCGACGGCCGCGAGCAGCACGCTCGCCGGCTCGTTCGGCCGCTTCGCGAGGTACTCCGCGAGCGGGTCGAGCGACACCGGCGGGTCGAGCTGGTAGTTCGTGTACGACCGCACCAGCGCCTCGCGCTGCGCGAGCGTGACGTGCGGGTGGAGCATCATTTCGGGGATCGCGTCCGCGGCCGGGCGGGTGCGCAGCCCGAGGAACACTTCCACCGCCAGTTCGGTGCCCGCGTCGTTGGTCTGCGCGAGCGCCAGCAGCGCTTCGATGCCGGGCTTGCCCAGGCGCTCGATCGCGCGGGCGTAGGCGTCCTTCAGGTACACGTCGGCTTCCGTGTCCTGCCGCATGAAACTGACCAGCGCTTCACCAGTCCCGTCGGCGCCGAGACGACCGAGTCCGAGCGCCGCGACGCGGCGCACCGCCGGGTCGCGGTCGGCCAGCGCCTTCAGCAGCGACTCGTGGACGCGCTGGTCCTTGGGCTTCGCGTTGTACGCCAGACCATCGACCGCGAGCCGGCGCACGTCGGGCGAATCGTCGTTGATGAGGAGGCGGAACAGGTCTTCGACTTCGGGCGTCCAGTTCGCCTGAAGCACGCCGAGCGCGACCAGTCGGGAGTCGCCGTCGAGTGTGCCGGACACGAACTTCGTCAGCACGAGGTCGCGCGCCTTCGGCCCGCGGCGCACCAGTTCCTTGCGCGCCTCGACGCGGTCGGTCAGGTCCGGCGCGCCGAGCGTCTTGAGCAACTGCGCGTCGGTCTGCTTGGCGATCTTCGCCCAGCTATCCATCGCGCGCCGCGCGATGGCCGGCGTGTCCTTCGTGCCGGTCCAGGTGATGCGGTAGATGCGGCCGTTGATGCCGTCGCCGGACAGCTTGCCGGCCCCGCCGGAGATGGTGCGCCAGTCGCACACGTAGATGGCGCCGTCCGGCCCGGTGACCATCTGGCACGGGCGGAACAGCCCGCCGTCGTTGGAGTTCTTCGGCACGGTCTTGCCGCTCGGTTCGCCCGGCTTGCCGACGGGCGTGCCCTTCTCCGCCTTCATGAACTCGAACTCGTTGGTGACCTTGAACGTGCTGCCGTCCGGCGCGACCGTGTACGCGCGGATCACCTGCCGGAACACGTCCGGGTAGTACATCAGCCCGCGGTACTTCTCCGGCAGTCGCGTGTCGTTGTAGATGAGCATCCCGGCCGGCGAGCCGCGCCCGGTCTTGACCATCGGCGGCACCTTGCCCGGCAACTCGCCCGCAACGGCACCGCGAACGAAGTCCGTGCGGCAGCAGCGCGCCCCGAGTTGGAGCCGCCAGCCGAAGTCCGTCCCTTCCGCGACGTGCATGATGCGGCAGCCCTGGAACTTGCTGCCGTCTTCCTGGTCGTTGTCGATGTGGAAGAAGTTGAACTTGTCGTCGTAGACGATGTCGCGATACGGGTTGCGGTAGCCGATGGAGTACGTCTCGATCTTCGAGCCGTCCGGCTTGCAGCGGAACACCGCGCCCGTGCGCAACACGGTCGCACGGCTGCCGTCCGAGCCTTCGACGAAGTTGTCGTCGTCGCCGCTGGTGAGGTACAGCAGGCCATCGTTGCCGATGGTGAGTCCGGACACTTGATGGTGGTGGAACCCGCAGAAGCCCTGCGCGACGGTTTCGCGCACGTCCCACGGGCCGTTGGGCTTCGACTGCTTCCACCGCCGCACGGTGCCGCGCCCGGTCACGTACAGGTAGCCTTCGTGGTAGATGATGCTCGACGGCAACTCTTCCGAGATGATCGCTTTCGGCTTCTCGAACCGGCCGGTGGCCGCGTCGTACTTGAACACCTTGATGAGGTCGTTGGTGAACTTCCGCATGGTGGCGATCTGGCGTGTGGTGCCGTCGCGATAACGGAAGGTCTCCTTCACCTCGAACCACTTGTCGCCGGTAACCGGGTCCGGGCGCCACTCCATCACGTACAGGTTCCCTTCGGGGTCGAAGGTCATGCCGACGGGGTTGATCGTGTCCGGCGCGTCAACGACGATCTCGGCCTTGAACCCTTCGGGCAGGGAGATGCCCTTGAGCCGCGGGTCGTGTTGCCCCTGATCGACCATCTTGATGGGGAACGGTTCCGGCTTGACCGGCGTCTGGTTCGGCACGAACTCCGCGGGCGCCGGTGGCGGCGCGGCGGTCGCTTCGTGGCTGTGAGGAGCGAGGCCGCCGAGAAGGAGGGCGCCGAGCAACGACGCGATGGAGAGCGTGCGCATTTTGGGAGAGTCTCCGCGTGCGAGCGGGGGAGAGGTCAGGCAGGATAGGTACACATTACCGCGCGGCGAGCGGGGTGAGGAAGGCATTTCCGCGTGAACGGCGTGTGCAGGGGAGCGATTGGTGGGATTGGATGGGTTGTCGCGAGATGGGGCGAGGGTCTTGTTGGAAGGCGAGCGGGGGGCGTAAGCCTACTGCTTTGCACGACTCATTTTCTCTGGTGGGTTGAAGGGTGGTCTTTGTGTTGTTGCTTGGCTTGTTGGAGGAGTTTGTGAACTGAGGTGT
>CANLGS010000505.1 GCA_947490035.1 Gemmataceae bacterium | reverse complement strand
ACTCCGGCTCGCGCCCACCGGCGCGGGTGACATCATCCGGGGTCACGCGTGGATTCCCAACAACTCGTCCGCTCGTGGCTGAACGGCCGCGCCAAACTTGGGCGCGACGGCGCGCTCACGTTCGAGTCGTCGCCCGCGCCGCGGCGCGCCGAGAAGATGCGCCGCGCCTACGACTGGATCACGACTCACGCACTCATCACGCCATGGAGTTCGGCGCGACCGTCGTCGCCGGCCGCGAAGAGTGTCGGGTCGCCCTTCCGGGTTCGGCCGGGTACGCATCGTTCGTGCTACTGCCGCTGTTGAACTTGCTCACGAACCGCCGGCTGGTGTTCGTCGGCGGCCCCGGTCGCGGCAAGACGACGATGGCGACCCTCATGGCGCTGCTCGCGGGCGCCCCGCTGAACGAGGTGCCCGGCGGTGGACCGCGGCCGACCTGGCGCGGGCGAGCGAACTGCCCCACGCCACCGTCAGCCACTACATCGCGGGCCGCCGGGAGCCGGCCTTCGCCGCCGTCCTCAAGATCTGCGCCGGCCTCGGCATCACCCTCGCCGCGCTCGAAAGCCTGCTCGCCCAACCCGAACCGGAGAAACCTCAATGACACTCGCCGAATACATGGACCCCGCCAAGTTCCCGCTGACCACCCAGAAGGGACTGACGCCCCAGCAGCAGATGATGATTGATGCCG
The DNA here is from genome assembly GCA_947490035.1 of Gemmataceae bacterium. Classification (GTDB taxonomy): domain Bacteria; phylum Planctomycetota; class Planctomycetia; order Gemmatales; family Gemmataceae; genus Gemmata. Next base: position 3,480 of record CANLGS010000505.1, on the reverse strand, counting down.
TCAACTACGACGAGCTGAAGGAGAAGCGGGACGCGGGCGTCGTCTTCACCTCCCGGCAGGCCGCGCTGTGGGCGGAACAAGAGGCGAAGCACGCCGCCCGGCCGCAGGTCGCCGCCGAAGCCAACGCGGTCAAGTAGGCGGCCCCTTGTTGGCCGCCAGTGCCGCGGCCCCCACGAACCCGGCCGCGATGTCGTCGGGGATGTCGCCGGCCGCGTGCCGGCGGGCGATGTCCGCCCGCAACTTCGCTTCCAGCCCGCCGGCCACGGCCGCTTCGTCTTCGGCCAGCCGCTTTTCCAGGTAGGCGACGGCTTCGGCCCGGTTGGTGATGAGCCGCCGCCGGCCCGTCCGCCCGGTGTTGTCGATGATGTTCGGCTTAATGTCGGGCCGCTTCTTCAGTAACTCCAGCGCCGTCCGCCGGCTCGCGATGTTGGCCTTGAGCGCCACCTCCAGCGGCACCGTCCGCGCGAGTTTGCCCTTCTTCCGCAGCCCGATCGCGCGCCCGGTGACGCCGCCCCACGCGTCTTCCGCGGGCCGGTCCACGAACACGTACTGGGTCGCGTACCCGTTGGCCGTCGCCTCGTCGAGCTTCTGCTCCAACTTGGCGAGGTTGTCGCTCACCTGATCCAGCACGAGCGGGTAGCGGTTCTGGTCGAAGTAGTCGCCGACCGCCGTGCCCTTGCCGCTGCCGCCGCCGCCGGCCAGCACCATCAGCGTGTTGTTGCCCTTGCCCTTCTGGGACTGGAGCATCTCGGCGTAGACCTTCTTGTTCGCGGCCGAGGCGGCCTCGTGGACCGCGCCGGCGTTCGTGCCGACGTAGCCCGGCAGGTGCTCGCGGAACTCGTCGGTGTTCATGACGACGCTCGTCACGTCGCCGGTCGCCGGGTCGGTGTACGCGTTCTTGGCGAGGTACGCGGCCCGGACCGCCGGGTAGTTTTCGGCGACGTGCGCCCGGCTCGCCTCGTCCACCTCGGCGTCCCGCCCGGCGAGGGGCGGGTGTTCATCGGCCTTCGGGGGCGGGTGCGGGTGCTCCTCGCCGGTATGCGGGTTCCGCCAGCGGTGGGTGCCGTCGTTCCACACCAGGCCGTCGCGCGGTGGCGGGCCGGGCGCGGCGAACGTATCCGGCCCGGATAGTTCCGCGAGCAGCATATCAACCACCCTCACGACCTGGGCCGCGTCCGCGGTCGGCTCGACGTGAGCGGAGAAGGTTGTCGGCCGCGCCGCGTCCGTCCGGTGGATAGCGGGGTTCAACTCCCACTGCTTCATGAACTCGTCGGAAAGCGGCTCCGAGGTAAACACGGCCTTGACGCCGTCGCGGTGTTCCGTTTGCGGCACGGTGCGGCGAGCCGTCGCCCGACGACTGGGCGGACGCGCTCGCGCCGGACGGCCGCGAGCGCGAGGCGATCCGCCGGGCACGCGGTGAAGGGTGGATTTCGGAGGAGATGGCCGACCGGATGCACGACCGCGACGCGACCGCACGCCGCATCGCCAGCATCCCCGGCACGGACGACACCGACGCCACCCGCGTGCCCGAGGTGATGGCCGCATACTACCGCCAGCAAGCCGAACGCTACCTATTACGCCCGCCGCCGCAACTCCGGTTTGGCGAAGCGACGACACCGACCACGCTCGACGAGTGGGACGCGGGCGATTCGGTGCGTGACATCGACTGGGTCGCGACGCTGCTTCAGCGCGGCGCCGCGCTCGGAGCGATCACCCCGCTGAAGCGCCTCCGGGTGGCGGAGTCCGAAGGCTGGGAAGTTCCGATGTGGCAGCCACGCATTGAGGTGTATCTTGACGTGAGCGGCTCGATGCCCGACCCGCGCTCCACGCGCTGACGCTCGCGGCTCAAATCCTCGTGACCGGCGCAATTCGGGCCGGCGGGTGGGCGCGCGTGACGCTGTACTCGTCGTCGCCGATGGTGTACCGCGAGTGGTGCCGCTCGGAGACCGAGTTGTCGAAGTTCCTGATGCACTACATCGGCGCCGGCACGGACTTCCCATTCGCGCTGCTGCGCGAGAGCGTGTCCGAGTGCGGCTACGACCAGCCGGTGCGGGTGGTCATCACGGACACCGACTTCGACCACAACTACAAGGAACACGCGGGCAACCCCGGTATCTTCGCGGAGGCCGCGACGCGCTCGCCGCACTTCATCCTGATGCTGCACGCACCGGACGGGCCGTGGACGCAGCCATACAAGGCGGCCGGTGCGCGCGTGATCTCGGTAACGGAAATGGACGACTATCCGGCGATGGCGGTGGCGCTGTCCACCGCGCTGTTCGGGGGAGAACGACGTGTCGCTGACTGAACGCCTGTTCGGACGCCCGACCGGGGTGAAGCTCGATCTCGTTGCCGTTCGCGCCAAACTCGGCGACGCCGTCCGGCGCGTCGGCGACGCGGACCCGGAGCTCACGCGCGCCCGGCTCGCCGACGGCTGCCGCGACGCGGCAATGACGCCGCCGCTCCCCGAAGAGTTCGACGCGGCGGTCGCCGGGTTGGAGGGCGAGAGCTGGCGCCGCTTGGCCGTGCTGGTGGGCGTTCTCGAACTGGGTGCGGTCCGCGCGGCGCTCCCACAATTGCCCGCCGGGCGGTCGGCCGAGGAACTGGTCGCGGCGTTCGCGGGGTTGGCCCGCGCCACGCCGCTGCTCACGATCGAAGTCCTCGAACAGAGCGAACTGCGCGTCGAGGAGTTGGCCCGTCGGCTCGTCGCGACGCTGGGGGCGGCGGTCGCCGGTGAGAGCTTGGACGAGTCGAAGAAGGCGCTACACCGGCTCGACTACGCCCGGCTCATCACGGAAGCGGAACAGGCCCGGCAATCGGCGACCGAGCGCGCCGAGCGACTCCGGGTGCTTCAAGAGGAACAGGAAGCGCGACGCACGCGCCGGGGGAAGCACTGACCATGACGCCCCCAACCGACGACCTGTCCGGCTTCCGGTGGTACACCGGGGCCACGCTCCGGCCGCTGGCCGCGGGCGAGCGGTGCCCGGTGCTGTTCCGCGACATCGGCCCGGTGGCGCTCGCGATGTTCCTTCGCGGCGCGCTGCCGCGCCTCGCGGGTCCGCTGTCGCCGATCGTCTACATGCGCACGGCCGACCACGTCGAACCGTACACCGACTTCGAGAAGACCGGGCGGCTCGTCGTGCTGCAACCGCTCGTGCTCGGCGTGTGGCACTCCGGGGTGCCGCACATCTACGTCGCGAAGGCGCGGCCGGGCGTGGACTTCGCCACCGTGGGGTTCGTGCCGGGTGAGATTCCGCTGACCGAAGCCGCGCGACGGCTGAGCGGTGCGACCGACACGCGCGAACTTCGCGACGCGCTCGGCGGTCGTATCCACGACGAAGCGGTGGCGGAGTCGCTTCACAGTCTCGACCGGCTCGCGGAAGAGCTGGCCCGCAGCGAGCGCCGCGCCGAACCGCTTCGCAAGGCGAGTCAGTCGTCGGACCGCGGAGTGAAGGAACGCGCCCGCGATGAGATGGCCCGCGT
>CANLGS010000504.1 GCA_947490035.1 Gemmataceae bacterium | reverse complement strand
GAAAACACCCTGGCGGACGGAAGCGAGCGATGTCTGCTTTCTCTATCTTATCTCCTGCTCACTGCCTGCTGCTCACTGCCCACTGCCTACGACACCCCACAGGTGCCCTCATGTTCGCGCTCCCCCGCGTTCTCGCCGCGTCACTCTTTCTGGCGGCCCTCGCCGCCCTCGCCGCGCTGCCGACGAACTCCTCGCTCGCCGACGGCCCGAAGGACAACCTCGTCGATGGCGTGCGGCCGGTCCCGCCGGTCGGGAACGACATCCCGGCCGAAGACCTCGCGGAGATCAAGAAGGGACTGGCCGAACTTCAACAACTCATCAAGGACATCGGGAAGCACGAGTTGCTGCCGGACGTACTCATCTACGAGAAGGCGGTGCGGTGGGCGCTCGAGTACAAGGAGATCTTCGACGGCAAGGGCGCGAAGCCGGCCACCAATGTCAAGAAGGCGCTCGTCGCGGGCCTCGAACGCGCGAAGGCGATGAAGGACGGCAAGACGCCGTGGGCCACGCAGACCGGCGGCGTGCTTCGCGGGTACAAGTCGAAGATCGACGGTAGCGTGCAACCGTACTGGATGATCGTGCCCAAGGAGTACGACTTCGCCGCGAAGACGAAACACCGGCTCGACTTCTGGTGGCACGGGCGCTACGAGAACACCGTCGAAGCGGGCTTCATGGCGAACTCGCCCGGCAACGGCAGCGGCATCATCCCGGCGCCCGGCGCGCTGATCCTTCACCCGTTCGGGCGGTTCAGCAACGCGAACAAGTTCGCCGGCGAGATCGACACCTTCGAGTGTTTGGAACACGCGAAGAAGCACTACCGCATTGACGAGTCGCGGCTGGTCGCGCGCGGGTTCAGCATGGGCGGGGCCGCGTGCTGGCAGTACGGCGCACACTTCCCGTCGCTGTGGGCCGCGTGCGCGCCCGGTGCCGGCTTCAGCGAGACGCCGGAGTTCCTGAAGGTGTTTCAGAATGAGAAGCTTGAGCCGACGTGGTACGAGAAGAAGCTGTGGCACATGTACAACGCCAGCGACACCGCGCTGAACTTCTTCAACCTGCCCACGGTCGCGTACAGCGGCGAGATCGACAACCAGAAGCAAGCCGCCGACGTGATGGCTCGCGAGTTCAAGAAGGTGGGGCTGGAGTTGAAGCACATCATCGGCCCGAAGACCGGACACAGCTACGAGAAGGACGCGAAGGTCGAAGTGAACAAGCTGATCGACGCCATCGTGGACAAGGGCAAGCCGGCGATGCCTGCCGAGATCAAGTTCGTGACGTATACGACGCGCTACAACCGCTGCGGGTGGGTGGTCGTCAACGGACTGGAGAAGCATTGGGAGCCGGCGACCGTTACCGGCACCTTCGCGGATCGCAAAATCAACCTGACGACCAAGAACGTGACCGCACTTCGCCTCTACCTCATGACGGGTCGGCGCGTCGATGCTGGTAACGCGCCGGAGTCGATCACGATCGACGGACAAGCGGTTCAACTCGGCAACGTGGCCCGGAAGGTGGGCGGCAAGTGGGAGGGTGACCTGCGCAAGGCGATCGTCATCGACGGACAAGCGGTCCCCGTCGGGGACGGTCTCGTCAAAGGCCACGGGATTCAAGGTCCCATCGATGATGCGTTCATGGACTCGTTCGTGATGGTGAAGCCGACTGGCAAGCCGATGAACGCGAAGGTCGGCGAGTGGGCCGAGAAGGAGATGAAACACGCCACCGCGCACTGGCAGAAGCAGTTCCGCGGCGACGCCCCGGTGAAGGCCGATACCGAGATCAAGGACGAGGACATCAAGAACAACAACCTCATCCTCTGGGGCGACCCGTCAAGCAACGCAGTGCTGGCGAAGATCGCGGACAAACTGCCCATCAAGTGGACCGACAAGGGCGTCGTCGTGGGCAAGGAGACGTATGAGGCCGGCACGCATGTCCCGGTGCTGATCTACCCGAACCCGCTGAACCCGGCGAAGTACGTCGTCATTAACAGCGGATTCACGTTCCGCGAGTACGACTACCTGAACAACGCGCGTCAGGTGTCGAAGCTGCCCGACTACGCGGTGATCGACACTACCACGCCGCCGAACTCGCGCTACCCCGGCAAGGTGGTCCGCGCCGGCTTCTTCGGCGAGAAGTGGGAGCTGCTGGAAGGCGATGGGAAGTGATTCGAGTAGGTGCCGCGAGCCGAGCGGCACGGGATAGCCCGCGAGTAGACAATACGAACACACCCGAAGCGACAGAACTTGCGTCGCCGTGCCGCTCGGCAAGCGGCACCTACCAAGAGAACACCATGCCACGCATCCCGGTCATCCTCGGCGCGCTCCTTGTTATGGCGACCGTCGCCGGCGTCGGCGGCTACTTCCTCCTGCGCCCGCCGGAGCCGGAACGCCGGCCGCAACCTGCGCCGGTCGATCCGGTTCCCTCGCCCCAAGAAGACCCCAAGCCCGCGCCCAAGACCGAGCCGCCGAAGCTCGTCGTGCTGGTCGTGTTCGACCAGATGCGCGGCGACTACATGGCGCGCTGGGCCGAACACTACGGCACCGACGGCTTCGAGCGCATCAAGCGCGACGGCATCTGGTTCAGCGAGTGCCACATCCCCTACGCCTGCACATCTACCGGGCCGGGGCACGCGTCGCTCGCTACTGGCGCGCCGCCGAGCGCGCACGGCATCATCGAGAACATCTGGTTCGACCGCGCGAGCGGCGTGCCAATGTACTGCTGCCAGCCCAAGCGCGCCTACGACCTGATCCCGCCGATCGCGTCGGACAACAAGGAGCCGAGCCGCGGGTCGCCCCTCGGCTACTCGCCGGAACGCCTCCTCGCGCAGACCGTTGGCGAATCCCTTCAGGAAGCAACGAAGGACAAGGGCCGCGTGTTCTCGCTCTCGATCAAGGACCGCACCGCGGTACTCATGGGCGGGCAGAAGCCGACGGGCGCGTACTGCTTCGACACCCGCGACGGCAAGTTCCACACCGGCGCGTTCTACGGCCGCGACGCCGAACACGCGTGGGTCAAGGAGTTCAACGACTCGAAGCTCGCCGACTCGTGGTTCGACACGAAGTGGGAGCGGTTGCTGCCGGAAGCGGAGTACGTCAAGGCGTGCGGCCCGGACGACGCGCCCGGCGAGGCCGACGGCTTCAACGGGCAAGGGCACACGTTCCCGCACTCGCTCAAGGGCAAATTGACCGCCCCCGCGAAGAAGTACTACGACGCGATCGAAGGCTCCCCCTACGGCAACGAGCTGCTGGTCGCGCTCGCGAAGAAGGCGGTCGTCGCGGAGAAACTCGGGCAGGGCGAGGTGCCCGACCTGCTGTGCGTCAGCTTCTCGTCGAACGACCTGCTCGGCCACCGCTGGGGGCCGGACTCGCACGAGATGATGGACGTGACCGTCCGCTCCGACCGGATGGTCGGCGCGTTCCTGACCTTCCTCGACGAGAAGGTCGGCAAGGGCAAGTATGTGATGGTGGTCGCGGCGGATCACGGCGTCTGCCCGCTGCCGGAGGCGAAGAAATTCCCGACCGCGCAGCGGGTGCTGGTCAGTGTGAAGAACGAACCGGCTGCCGACCTGGACGCGTGGCTCACCGGGAGGTACGGCACGAACCCCGGCGACGCCCCGACGCGGTGGCTGAAGGCGTTCGACCCGGACGTGTGGCCGTGGGTGTACCTGAACCACGAGGCGATCGAGGCGCGGAAGCTGAAGGTCGAGGACGTGGCGACCGCGGCGCGCGACTGGCTGGCGGGCCGGCCGTACACGGACAGCGCGTACACGCGGGCGGACCTGGCCGGTAAGCCGCCGGCGGACCAACCGCTGAAGCACGCGGCGAAACTGGCGTATCACCCGGACCGGTGCGGCGACGTGATCGTGATCCCGAAGGCGGGCGTGCTGGTCACGCCGTACCCCGGCGGCACGAGCCACGGCAGCCCGCACCCCTACGACGCGCACGTCCCGTTCCTGGTGTACGGCGCCGGCGTGCCCGCACTCGGGCAGCGTAAGGAGAAGGTGTCGTCGTTGCAGGTCGCGCCGACGCTCGCGTGGGCGCTGGGGGTTCCGGCGCCGAAGCACGCCGCGCTGCGCTGGCCCGACGCGCTCCCGGCGAAGAAATGATGCGGAAAAGTCTTAAAGGCGAAGAGCCGCAGATGACGCAGACGGACGCAGACAAGACCGAAGACAGAGAGT
>CANLGS010000503.1 GCA_947490035.1 Gemmataceae bacterium | reverse complement strand
ACTGAACGAACTGGAAGACGTACTCGACGAGTTACGGAGAGTCGTCGAGAAAACATGCCGGCGGAACAAACGCGCGAAGCCAGGAACAGTCGAATTGCTTAACGACGTATCCCGCTTGGACTTCGGCTTAACTTGATGCTTATGGGGTGCCTTCGACTCCACCCCCGCCCTTGCGGGCGGGGTTCGCCAGCAAGCCCCACAACTGGTCCCGCACTTCCAACACCGCCTGCACGCCGCCACGGTGCAGCCTTCCGAGTGGTCCGTCCAACCGCCCCGACCGCTCGAACGCTTCCAGCGCCTCGACGCGATCCAGCACGTCCGACACCGTCGGCGGTGCGGTGCGAACCGGCGGCCCCGCGTCGAACTCGCGCAAGAACGGGTCGCGTTCCGACAGCAGCGCCGCGACCAGCGCTGCCCGCCGCGCGCAGCCCAACCGCTGTCCCTCAAGCAGGAGGCGACCGAGTCGCGGGTGAACCGGCAGCGGCGCCGCGGCTTCGCCTAACGCGGTGAGCGCGGCGCCGTTCAGCAGCCCGAGTTGTTCGAGCAGTCGCAGCGATTGCTGAACGGCTTCTTCGGTCGGCGCGTCGAGCCACGGGAACTTCCGCACGTCCGGTTCGCCGAGCGCCGCGAGTTGAAGCACCGCGCCGCACAGATCGACGCGCTTGATTTCGGGAACCGTTTGCTCCGGGCGGCCCCGGTGGCTGGGTTCGTCCCAGAGGCGCACGCACACGCCCGGCGCGGTGCGACCCGCACGCCCGGCACGCTGATCCGCGGAGGCGCGCGAGATGGGCACGAGCCGCAACCGGTCCATGCCGACACTCGGTTCAAACTCCATCTGCCGCGCGAGACCGGAGTCGATGACCGCGGTTACGCCGTCCACGGTCACCGACGTTTCCGCGACGTTCGTCGCGAGTACAACCTTCCGTCGGTCGAGCTTTTGCAAGGCGCGGTCTTGCTGTTCGGGTGGAAGGTCGCCGTGCAGCGGCATCACGAAGATGTCGCGTTCGCGTGCGAATGCTTCGAGGTCATCGGCGGTTTGGCGAATCTCGCGCAGGCCCGGCAGGAACGCGAGCACGTCGCCGCCGCGCTCGTTCATCACATTGCGGACTGCATCCGCGACCGCGAGTGACACCGGGGTGTCACTGTGCCGCGACCGGTACACCACGTCCACCGGGAACGCGCGCCCGGCGCTGTCCACCACGGGGCAGCCGCCGAAGTACGCGGACACCGCGGCCGGATCGACGGTCGCGGACATCACGACGGCTTTCAGTTCCGGCCGCACGTTCTCGCGAATCAGCCGCACCATGCCGAGCGCGAGGTCGGCTTCCAACCCGCGCTCGTGGAACTCGTCGAACACCACGCACGCGACGCCATCCAAATACGGGTCGTCGTGCAACCGGCGGAGTAGGAGTCCCGGCGTAACGACCAACACGCGCGTGCGCGCGATGGCCTTCTTGTCGAAGCGCACCTGATAGCCGAACAGGTCGCCGAGCGGCGTGCCGTGTTCGACCGCCATGCGCCTTGCCGCGGCACGCGCGGCCACGCGCCGCGGTTCGAGCATCAGCACCAACCCATTCCCCGCGAGGCCGCTTTCGACGATCGCGGGCGGCACGCGTGTGGTCTTCCCGGCACCGGTGGGTGCGCGCAGCACGGCGGCGCCACTGGCACGCAGTGCCGCAAGGAGTTGAGGAAGGGCGTCGTCGATGGGCAGGGGTTCGCGCGGCATGACCTTAGTTTAGCGTTCGCCACGCGGGGGCGTGCGGCGTACACTCTGCATCGAACCTTCGCCCACAGGAGTCCGCCGGTGAACCCACGCTGGTTGCTCGCCGCCGTCGCGGCGCTGACCCTCGCCCCGCCGGTCACCGCGCAGGAGCGGAAGTACCTCCGCTGGGGCGGCGATCAGGTCGGCGGCGGGCCGTACATCTACAAGGAACCCGGCGACAAGCCGGTGAACCCGAACGACGAGTTCGACGAGCGGAACTTTCGCGGGTTCGAGATCGAACTCGCGCGCTACCTGGCGAAGGAACTCGGCCGCGAGAGCGACTTTGAACCCGGCGACTGGGACAAACTGCCGGAGTTGCTCAAGCAGAAAGTGACCGACGACAAGGGCATCGATATCGTCCTCAACGGGTACGAACTGCGCGACGACCTGGACAAGCAATACCCGGCGACGGTCCCGTACTACGCCTACCGGCTGTCGCTCGTCGTTCACAAGGACAGCGCGAACACGATCAGCAAGTGGAACGATCTCGTGAACGGGATCACCACCGCGGACGGGAAGACTCGCAAGGCGAAGGTCGGCGTTCTCGGCGGGACGGTGGCCGAAAAGTACATGACGGAGCGCTACGGCGACAAGATCGAACTCCTGACCAACCCCGACGTGGCAACCGTGATGGGTCTGGTCGAGCGGAAGCAGTCGATGGACGCGACCGTGCAGGACTCGCCCGCGGCGAAATTCTACGTCTCGCGGTCGAAGTTGCTGGAAGAGGTCGGTGAGGCCCAGAAGCCGGGGTACTACGTGATCTACACGCGCAAGGGCGACGCCGAACTGCGCGACAAGCTGAACGCGGCGATCAAGAAGGGTTTGAAGGACGGCACGCTCCGCAAGATCTACCGCAAGTACGGGCTGTGGAACGCGGACCAGGACTGGTTGTGCAAGGAGGTGGCGGGCGAGTTCCCGACCGACGACGACGAAGAGGCTCCGGCCGCGAGCGAGCCGGGAAAGGTGGACTGGGGCCGGCTGTTCCGCGAGCTGCTGAAGGCCGCCAGCATGACGATCTTCCTCGCGGTCTCGTCGTTTCCCATCGCGATGCTCATCGGCATGTTGGTCGCGCTCGGCCGCGTCTACGGCCCGTGGATTGTGCGATTCCCGCTCGGGCTGTACGTCGAGTTCCTACGCGGCACGCCGCTGTTGTTGCAACTCTATTTCGTGTTCTACTTGTTGCCGTTGTTGATCCAGCAACTCTTCGGCGGCACGTTCAGCCTCTCGCCGATTCAGGCCGGCATTCTCGGTCTCGCGATCAACTACTCCGCGTATGAGGCGGAGAACTACCGCGCCGGGCTGTTGGCGATTCCGCGAGGACAAATGGAAGCCGCACTCGCGCTCGGGATGAGTCCGTTCACGGCGCTCCGCGTGGTGATCGTGCCGCAGGCGATGCGAATCGTGATCCCGCCCGTTACCAACGACTTCATCGCGCTGTTCAAGGACACTAGCGTGTGCTCCGTGATCCTCATCACCGAACTGACGCGGAAGTATAACGAACTCTACAACTTCAACCGTGAATATATCATCCAACTCGCGTTCATCACCGCCGGGCTGTACCTGCTGATGAGTTACCCGCTGGCGATCGTGGCGCGCGTGTTGGAGCGGCGGCTTGGCAGCGTCGGAGGTGCCCGCAGATGATACGCGTTACCAACATCGTGAAGTACCACGGCCCGGCCCGTATTCTCGACGGCGCATCCATCGAGGTGCAGAAAGGGCAGGTCGCGGCGCTGGTCGGGCCGAGCGGCGGCGGGAAGAGTACGCTCTTGCGCTGCATCAACGGGCTGGAAGAGTTTCAGGAGGGCGAAGTGTCGGTCGGCTCGTCGCTCAAGCTTAAGGGCGGGGCGGCGCCGCCGCGGGCGACACTGCTCGAACTACGCCGCACGGTCGGGATGGTGTTCCAGCAGTTCAACCTATTTCCGCACATGAGCGTGCTGAAGAACGTGATGGCCGGGCCGGTCCACACGCTCGGCACGTCGCGCGACGAGGCCGAAACCACCGCGAAGAAGTGGCTGGATCGCGTCGGGTTGGCCGAGAAGCACGACGCCAAACCGGGGCAACTTTCCGGCGGTCAGCAACAGCGTGTTGCAATCGCCCGGGCGCTTGCGGTTAGCCCCGCGGCGATCCTCTTCGACGAACCCACCAGTGCGCTCGATCCGAAGATGGCGGCCGACGTGATGAAGGTGATTGATGACTTGGCCGACGACGTGCAGTTGCAAGTCGCGATGGTCATCGTGTCGCACGACATCCCGGCGGTGAAGCGGATCGCCGACGTGGTTCACCTGCTCAGCAAAGGCAAGGTGATCTACTCCGGCCCGGCGGCCGAAGCGTTCGCCCCCGGCGGCCCGGCCAGCGCGCTGGACTAGCGAAAACGCTCCCGCTCGCCTTTGGCTCGCGGCTAACATGAGGTGT